>JBBSVX010000026.1:0-27647 GCA_038046585.1 archaeon | reverse complement strand
TGGGTTTGGGACCAGGTTTCTTCCTCAAACAAAAGCTCTTCCTAAAGAAATGTTTATAAGCAAGATAGTCTTTCTATTTGTAAATTAACATTAAAGGGGAATTTAAAATGTACAAATACACAATTGCAAGACAACTCGCATCCAAGAGAGTAATCACTAACAGAGGAGACGAAGTTGGAAGATTATCCGACGTAATCGTAGCCGAAGTTGGCGGAGACATAGAATACTTGGTTGTTGAAGTTGACAGAAACTCAAGACTTTTGTCGAAGCTCGGAAAAGTAGACAAACTCATTGAGGTTCCTTACTCAGCAGTAACTGCCGTAAGCGATGTATTCATCGTTGACGAAAGGGAACTCATAGAGGATGTTGCTCACGCAGCTAAAGAATAAATCGACTTCAAAGTTTCAGTACGAGTTTGTCATCACTTAAGCTAAGCTCAGCTAATATCGGAAGGACAGATTGTATTCTGTCCATTATTTCTTTCTCAGCTAGGCCTTTGGCTCGACCTTTTTTGATGGCGTCCATGACCTGCTTGATTTTATCATAATTAACATAGATTTTCTCAGCTTTCTTTTTCAGCCCCGTCTCTTCTTCTTCAAGTTCAGCAATTTCTTTTAACTTCAAATCAAGTTCTTTTAGGGCCTTGTCTTTGGCAGAAATAGCATTAACTTTTACAATATCCCCTGCTGTTTTTTCAGTAACATCTGCAGTTCCTGCGCTAAGGGCTTCGTTCAAAAGTAACTTGTCAAGTGCGTCATTTACAGAAGCAAATTCTTTTTCCTTTGTCTTTCCAAGTTCTGCGGAATAAAGCACTCCTCCGCTAAGGTAACTTCCAGCGCTTTTTGAGGAATAAATTTCCTTACACTTTGAAAGTATTTTTTTTGTTTCAGAATCATTTAATTCGCTTGCGTTCTTTTTCTTGTCGATCTTCAGTTCTTCAAAAACATGTTCCATTACCCCGGGAGCAACGTTAAGCAGATCCACTGCCGCGCCAAAAGAAGTTTTTGCGTTTACTTTCATTTTTGTTGCAAATTCGCCGGCGGTTTCTTCAAGCACGCTAGTTCCTTTCGAGCTAGGGGGTTTGTATTTAGCTCCTTTCTCAAGTTTTCTATCCTTCCACTCTTCTTTTTTCATCGCCATGAGGATTGTCATGTCCTTGTCGCAAAGCACAAGGTTTCCTTTGGCGAACAATTCGAGTATAAGAAATTTTTCAGGGTATTCAAACACTACAATTCTATCGAGGCCCTGTTGTTTTAGTGAAATTATTCTTTGGTTGTAAATGTATTTTTTTGCAAACGCAGAGAAACCGCCGGGGTTCTGCCTGGCAGGCACTGAAGTACTTGCGATGAAGAGTGCGTTAGGAGAAATAATCAGGTTCTTATCGCCCGTCGCCTTGGTGTGGATTTTCATTTTTATCCAGCCGTTATCCAAGGTCTGGGAATTATTGATGAATCCGTTTACGAGCACTTGCAGTTCTTCTACCAAGTGGTGGAGAGCAAGATTACTTATAGCGAAAGTTCCCGGCTTTCTTACTGTCTTTTCCATATCTTATTGTTGGCAGCTTGGTTATAAAAAAAGGTGCTAATGTCTTAGAAAATAAGGTCAAGACACACTATTCCGAGGAATATGACTATTTGGATAGCAAAATATGACAATTTAGCAAAAGTGTTTACATTTTTAGCAATTGTAGCATTTCTTTTCTCTTCGTACCACTGAATGTATATCGTGTAAGCCGTTGAAAGAACTATGCCTGTATAAAGCGCGAGCATTGCTTTGTCAGCCAAAGTAAAGAATCCTAACGGAGGAATAGTTACATTGACTTGTATTTGGTAAGCCACCGCAGCCATGAAGTTGAACACCGAGACTGAAATTCTTTCTGAAAATAATTTTGGGCTTATTAGGAACGTTAAGAATCCTATGATTGAGAGGAATATTATGGGGAGGAAAACTTTTATTGAGTCCATTAAAGGTCTTGTTACTATTATTTTGTGGGCATATCTTGAATATGTTTCGTTCCAACTGTCATAATATGTTTCTGATATTTCGGATGTGGTTGATTTTTCCTTCCACCCTAATATAGAGATGTTTGGATTTATGCTTGTTTTTTCCTCCAAATCTGGAACATATACGAGATCTTTATTTGTTAGAAGCTGGTCTTCAAGTTCGAAGGAGATTTCATGCGAATCGAACGGAAAATATGTCATGTCTATGCTTTTGAAAAATGATCCGTCTACTCGGTAAAACACATAGCCTGGCTTTTTGTCAATTTCAGTTAGTGTATATTCTTTTCCGTTTGTAAACTCAAATCCTTCCGCTGTGAAGTCTTCAATTGTGGGGTCCCATTTCATCCAAAGGTAAAAGCTTATGTCATATGAGCCGATAGAAGGGTCATAGTTTCCAACGTTGAGGAGGTAGCTTCCAACCCGGACTTCGTTAGGTTGAGCACTTGCGAAGGAAAGACAGAGAATCAATAATGCTAGGGCAAAAAAATGTCTTTGGGGGAACGTCATGTTTTCTTTCTCGTAATATTATTTGGCTTGTTAATCTATTAAAACTTATGCGTCCGACTGAGACAGGACTTATCCAACTCAAAATCCTAAAAAAAGCGCGTTAGATTTCTCAGTCTTTCATGTACTGCATCATCACTTTTATGAGGCCCGGCCTTGTGATGAGTTTTTTAGTGAAAAGAAGGACCTTGTCTTTTGCAGTAAGGCTTCCGTTCCCTATCTTCAATGCTTCATCTATCGTGATGCTTTCGCAGAGATAGTTGAAATCATCGTCGCTAAGTTTCTCAAGCAAGTGTCTTCCTTTTAGGCGTCTCATTAATTCGTGTCCTCTTCTGTCAAACCAAGTCTTGGTGTACTGCGCAAGGAAAGTTTCTGAAAAATTATTTGCCTTGAGTGCTTTGAGTGTTACTTCAGCGGCAATTCTTCCGCCTTCAAGAGCGATTCCGATTCCGCCGCCGTGTATTGGGTCAACCATGTGCCCGGCGTCGCCCGCAACTACTAAATTTTCTGCGTGCATTTTATCCAAAAATCCACCAACGGGTATTGCTCCGGCATTTACTTCAATTATTGATCCGTCTTTCAAACCGGGTTGAGCCGCAATCCATTTGTCGAGATAATATTTTGCTGTTTTTTCTTCGTAAGCGCCTATCCCTATTCCAACATTAGCTGTTCCGTCTCTTTTAGGGAAAATCCAGATGTATCCTCTTGGGGCGACATCAGTTCCAAAATACAAATGCAATAAGTTTTCATCGTATCCGCTAATTCCGGTCATTTCATATTGATATCCTGAATCAGTTTCTCGTAAATCAAGCTTAGTATTAAGCCCCATCATTTTTGCAGCGAGCGAATCTACCCCATCGCAAGCAATTATCATCTTGGCAGAATATTTTTTCATTTCGTCATTCGCTTCAACATCAGCTTCAACAATTCCACTGTTTCTTTTTAGTGCAACTACTTGGTGTTTGAGAAGTATTTTTGCTCCGAGTTTTACCGCTTGTATTGCAAGGTCTTTTTCGAACATCTTTCTTTCAAGCACGTGGCCGAGCACTTTCTTGTTCTTCATCTTGATGCTTTTTCCGTTAGGGGAATAAAGCTGTGCGCCTTTGATTTCTTGTACAGCCCATTCTTTTTTTGGTTTAATATTAAGTCTCTTGAACCATCCGCCGCCTAAACCTTCAGCACATCTTTTTGGGCAACCGATTTCCTGCTTTCTGTCAAGAACTAAAACGCTGACTTTTGCTTTTGCAAGTTCAATTGATGCCGCAAGTCCAGCTGGGCCCGCGCCAACTACAATAACATCATATTCTTGAGTCATTTTGTGCTCACCTATTTTTTCTCCAGTGTCATTGCGCCAACAGGGCAGATTTTTACGCATGCTCCGCACGAGATGCATTTCTTTTCGTCGATAACAATGTGCGTGTCTTTGAGCACTATCGCTTGCACTGGGCAAACGCCTACGCATGCTCCGCAGTAGAGGCACTTGTTAGGGTTATTTTTTACAGACATAAACTACACTGTAAAGGTAATCACCGAAGTAGTATTTATAAAGTTATTTTGGGGGCCAAGGGCGTTTTTGAAGGATTTTGAGAATTCAAAGCTTTTTGACGAAATAGTTTCCTTCGGACTTGTATTCTAGGCCCATTGCGACGCTGTAATATAGTTTCTCTATTCTCTGCTTCACTTTGTTTCTTTCAATGTTAAGCAGCGATTGAAATTCCCTATTTTCAGCAGGGGTCAAATTGCGTATTAATTTTTCATTTGAAAGAGTTTTTGCCCTATATCTTAAAGAAGTGTAAAAATTTGGGTCGTGGTACGCCTCAAGGCCTCTTGGCATTATTATTTTCACTTGCTTGTACCCAAGCGCCCTTGATTGGTCTTCGATTTCTTTTATTATATAATTTGCTATTGGGGTTTTCACCACTTCTTCAAATTCTTTTATCTCGGAAGTTTTTCCCCGATATCCTTGGAATGCTTTTACTATTACAGTTTTTCCGCTGAATGCGAGTCTTGCCTCAAAAAGCATATCTTCTTTTCCGACTTTTCTATCTCTGCCCTTATTCATCAGTACTGCGACAGAAAGAGGAGTTTCAAAAAGGCTTTTTCGTAAATCCACAAGAAAAGTGTGTCTCCTCCGATAAAGCGAGTGCTTGAAATTCTCGATGAACTTTGCGCCGCCCGTCATGTAATTGAATTTTTTGCTCGCACCAAGCATTCTTTGGAAGTGCGCGAGCCTTTCAGTTGCGGGTAGTGCTTGAATTTTTTTCTTTAAGGGGTTGTTTTGAATTCTTTTTTGAGGCAAAGTACCCACCGTCATTCAAGGAACTGTTCGTATTTTTCTGCATTGAATCTATAGAGAAATTTTCTTATTTTCTGTTTTTGGAAATCATATTTTCCAAGAACGTCAACCTTTTTTCCTAAATACAATTCAAATTTGTGTTTTTGGGCCGGATCAAGTATCAGCGAGTCTTCTCCAATTTGGGTCATGACAAAAGCGTGAGTTTTTAGGTTGTCAAGTTCCGCAATTATTACTTCGGCGCTCTTGTCTCCAAGTGCACGGGCCAAGTTGCACATAAAAACCGCCAAGTCTTCATCATCAGCGAGCTTCATTTCAAGAACTTCTCTTGGGGTGAGCCAATAATTCATCCCCAAATCAGCTTCTACAAAATTTATTTCTTCGCTTACATACTCAAATGCCTTCTTTAGCGAAGCGGAGTAGTTATTTTCAAACGAGTAGTCTTTTTCCTTGAAGTCATCAGCCAAGCTTTGCACGCTGAGGTCGTTTCCATCTACGAGCGCCTTGATTTCGCCGATTGTTCTTTTTTCGCGTTCGTTGATTATGTCAGCGTATTTTTGTAAAAGAAATTTGCACAATGCAAGCTCGTTCTTGTCGCAGTCCATTAGGTATATTCCCTAAAAAAGGCTTAAAAAGCGGGGCTTTCTTTTGAGGTGAAAAGTGGCTTATTTTGGCGTTTCTCGCCGATTTTAGGCTAATCTAGAAGTATTACAGTTCTCTTTAGCGTGCTTGATGCGAATTGCTCTATGGCTTCTTTTTCTTTCCTTATTTTTTCAAGCACGCTCTCCTTTTCCTTTTCCTTCGCACCGATTTCGAGTTGTATATCGCCAATCATACTTTCAATTTCGCTCTTTCTTTTGTTCTCAAGTTCAATCATGTTGAGCGTCTTGCTTTCAGAAAGTTCTTTTTCGTTTGCGAGCTGTTTTTTTTGTATCTCATTCATCTTCCAAAAAACCTTGTCAAAAAAATTAAAGGTCATCAGTTCATCAAGAGCAGCCAAGCGTTTCTCTTTTTCGCGGTCCTTAAGCTCAATTTTTTCGTCCTGTATCGCAGCCTTAATTTCTGCAAGGATGTGCTTGAACATTTCAGCCTTGGGGTCCGACTTAAGTGCCACTAGGGGGTTAACCATGAAGCTGTCAAGGAAACTTTTTTGTTCGGCGGTAAGTTTCCACCTCCCCGAATCAACAAGGCTCTTGAACCTCTGAAGAGGTCTGTCAATTGTTATTATAAGGTTTGAAATTTCGGTTTTGATTTCCTGTTTTTCCTGGGCGATAGCGGCTTTTTCTTCCTCAAGCATTGTAAGTTCACTCATTTCTTGCCCTTTTAGGAGCGATTGTATTTTTTCTTCCTGACTAGAAAGTTTTTCTCGTGCTGTGATGAGTTTCTCCCCCAAGAGATTTTCTTCGAGAGTAATTTTCTGCACTTTTTCTTTTTCCTTGAGCATTGCGCCAATCCTTTCTTTGGATTTTTCAAACCCAAACACTTCTTTTTCGCCTGAGAGTTCATGGTTGAGAGCTTTTAGGTTATTTTGCATTTCCTGCAAGCTCTCTCCAAGGATTTTCATATCCTCTTTTAGATACACGCTCGTGTAAACAATATTTTTCCTGAAATGATTAATCTCATTGCTTAGTATGACAAAACTTTCAGCGGAATAGCTCATCGCATCTTCAAGAGTTTTTGCCCTATTGGCAGGATTTATTTTTGAGAGTATTCTGCTTAATTGCCCTTGTAGTTGTGTCTTTGAAGTGAGGGCCGCCTTATTGAAACGAACATTGGATTTTTCTTCTAGTTCTTTTTTGTTTAGGTTTTCAAGTATTACAAGGCATTTTCCGTGCAAGTATTTTATTTCAGCCATTTTTGTAGCAGTGCTTTCCTCAAGCATCTTTCTTTTCGCCACAAAGGAACTTTCAATAAATGAAGGCAGGTATTCAAGAGTAGTCTTTATCGGTTCGCTTGGCTTGTCTTTGCCCTTGAACATATTCGCTATCGTTCTAAATACCATGCAAGAGTAGTGTAGTTGAAGGTTAAAAACTTTGTCTGCGCTCCATTTGTTTTGCTTGTTTTTCTGGCCTAGTCGGCGCGCATTTCGGGCTAATTTTATAAACAAAGCCAGGCATTAGTCAGTCATGAATGGCGGGGGAGAGGGCGCGGGCGTATTACGCGATGAAACCGGTTTTTTTGCTGCGCTCGCAGATTTGGCAAAAGAAGTAAAATCGCGCGACGATTTTGTCGTTGTGCATCATTACGATGCCGACGGACTCACGAGCGGGGCTATAACGATTAAAGCGCTTGAAAGAGAAGGAAAGAAAGTAAAGAGCGTTTGCTTAAAGCAGATTTACCGCGAAAACGTGGCCGAAATAAAAGGCCTGGGAAAAAATTATTTATTTGTTGATTTTGGTTCGGGCCAACTTGATTATTTGATAGATGAATTTGGAGATTCTTTTTTTATTTTGGATCATCACCAGCAGGCGCAGCTTAGCGTGGAACAAGAATTAAAACTTGCCCGAATGAATTGCCGGCAAATTAACCCTCACCTCTTTGGGATAAATGGCGGAACTGAAATATCGGGCGCAGGGGTTGCAATATTTTTCGCGCTCGCACTAAACCCAAATAATTCAGATCTTTCAGCTCTTGCAATAGTTGGAGCAGTGGGAGACATGCAAGACTCGCGCGGAAAACTCGAAGGAATGAATAGGAAAATAATTGATGTTGCTGTTGGTGCGGGGCTTCTTGAAACAAAAATTGATTTGCGTTTGTTTGGGAGAATTTCAAGACCGCTTGTATCTTTTTTGACTTTTTCGTCCACTCCTGTTCTACCAAAACTCACGGCATTTGAAGATAATTGTAGGCTATTTTTGCAGCAAAACGGAATACCATTACAGGACCCGTTCACCAATGCATGGCTCTCTTATGAAGATTTAACGCCCGAACAAAAAAGAACGCTTAGTTCTGCCCTCATAATGCATCTTTCTTCGTTTGATGTCCCCGAGTGGAAGATACAGGAACTTGTGGGAGAAATATACACTCTAAAAAAAGAAAAAGAAAAAAGTCCCTTAAGGGATGCGAAAGAATTTGCGACAATGTTAAACGCCTGCGGTCGTCACGCTCGCCCTGAAGTTGGTCTTGCCGTTTGCATGGGCGATAGGAATGTTGACTCGGAGTACGGAAGCGCTCTTGCATTAATGGCGGAACATAGGGCTGCGCTTGCAAAAGGGATACAATTCATTCACGAGCATGGGATTGAAGAAAGAAAATCATTTTATTTTTTTGACGCGGGGTCAGAGATACAAGATTCGCTCGTTGGAATAATTGCGGGAATGCTTTACGGGTCGGTAATTCAAGAAAACAAACCGATAATCGCGCTCGCTCGCAATGAAGACGGCACAGTAAAAGCAAGCGGAAGAGGAACAAGCTATCTTGTAAGGCGCGGGCTTAATATCGGTGGCGCGCTAAAAGAAATTAGTTCAGAGATGCAAGGGGTAGAGGGGGGCGGGCATTACATCGCCGCCGGAGCAAAAATTAATGCTGACAAATTGGATGAATTTTTGGACCGCTTGGAGAAAAAGTTTGCCCAACAAATAGGCGAGAAGTGAGAACTAAATCATTAATACTCAAATACAAACATTTCTCTTGAAACAACTTTTTTGTTTCTAAGCTCTGAGATGGGGTAAGCAAGATTTTTTCCGTTCTTTATGATGCTCATCTTAAGCCCGGTTTCTTCAAGTATTCTTTTTGAGTTGCACCCAATTCTTGCGTGGTGTGTTTGGATGTAAGGCGCAGTGAAAGCAATCTTTGCACCCCTATGAAGGGATTTTTTTGAGTTCTTTATCACGCCAATCATTAAGTCTTCAAATCTTTTTTGCATCTTGTACGCTTCTTCCTTAGGCACAATGTTTTTTAGCAATTGCCCAAGCGAAGGTTCTGTTGCGACTCCATCAGCAGGACTAATGTTTACTCTTTGTGAATCTCCTAAAATGAAAGTCGAGGTTGCGGTGGGATGATAGGTTTTTTTCAGCCATCTGTCGTTTTGTCTTGCTCCTTCAAGAGCAGAGGAATCAAGATCGACGCCAATAGCATTAATGTCTTGAAGCATGGCTTCCTGCATGACTCCCCCTATCCCGCAAAAAGGGTCGATTACAGTCTGACCTGGCTTTAGTTCAGCGAGATTGATTAGTATTTTTGCCATTCTTGGGGAGATTGCAAGTTCTTCTCTTCTCACGGGCTTATTCATATCTCTCTTTTCAGAAGCATCCGCATCGAACACTGCCGCGATTGTTCCAAAAGAAGTTTCAATTCCCTCAAATATAAAATATAATTTGTCGCGTGTAAGAAGCTTTGTTGGGGTTCCGCTAGCGCGGGCGCCATTTTGTATTGCAACAACCCCTAAAGAAGGTTTTATCATCGCTCTTACTTTATTCAACTTGAATGACGATTTCATTGCATCAATTATGACTTCTTCAAAGTCTCTTTCACAGAAAGCAATCACCGAGTAATCAAACTTGTTTTCTTTCCAAGGGCAAATATCTTTTTTTTCGATAAAGTCAAGCACTTCTTCCTGGCTTCCCGTAATGCTTGCAGTTCCGGCGGCTATTGTCCCGCCAAGAGAATTAATCATTGATTTAAAGTCAAGTCTTTGCTCACTGTCAATAAGCAGCGCGTTTCCATTAAGCTCCCAATCCTGCACCTCGATGTTTCTTACGTCCAAGTATGAGAGTATCTCCGCTACCGAAAGGGAGGGGTTTCTGCCCAAGAGAAAGAAGCTTTTCATAGGTATTATTGCATTCAAAACATTTTTAACGAAATAGAAGCCTTATATTTCAGCAAATTATCAGTTATACGGAGTTTTTTGGGGTGCTGAAAAATGGTGTCTGACAAGGAAGCAAAAATGGAGATTAAGGAGTTCTTGAAGAGCAAGATTCCTGAAGTCGAAAAAGAGATAGGGAAGTATATCCCAAGAAAAGCCGACAAAAAATGGATAGAAGACGCCCTTGGCAAAACACAGTTTGAACTTGATCTTGACGCTTACACTGCAGGAGTCAATGCGCCCATATGGGATTTGCTTGATAGGGGCGGAAAAAGATTTAGGCCAGTAATGGCTTGCCTTTGCGCAGAAGCAGTCGGCGGAAAATATTCTGATGGCTTGAAAGTAAGCCCAATGGTTGAACTCATACACAACGGCACGCTGATGCAAGACGATGTTGAAGATGATTCAGTTGCAAGAAGAGGAAAGTCTTGCACCCACAAATTATTCGGAATAGACACTGCGGTGAACACGGGAACAATAATGTTCTACTGGCCGCTCATGGCCATAACAGAAAATTGGTTTGATCTGGATGACAAAAAAAGAATGGCAATTTACGAACTCTATTCAAGAGAACTGCTAAGAGTCTGCTCAGGACAAGCGTGGGATATTGCATGGCATCATGGCGGATTCACTCCGAATGAAAAACAATACCTCAACATGTGCTTAAGCAAGACTGGCGTTCTTACAAAGTTTGCCTGCCAACTCGGCGCAATAGTAGGCAACGCTACAAAGAAACAGTACGAAGCCCTAGGGAACTTCGGGCAAATAGTGGGTGTAGGGTTTCAGATACAGGATGACATACTAGAACTTACAGAAAAAGATTTCAAAGCAGGAAAAGGATCCTTAGGCGGAGATATTCACGAAGGAAAAAGAACACTTATCGTGATAAGAACGCTTGAGAAAGCCACTTCCCAAGATAATAAAAGACTTGTCGAGATACTTGACTCGCACACAATCGACGAAAAAATAATACAGGAAGCGCTGGACATCATAAACAAA
This sequence comes from archaeon, assembly GCA_038046585.1. Lineage (GTDB taxonomy): Archaea > Iainarchaeota > Iainarchaeia > Iainarchaeales > JAAZKV01 > JAAZKV01. The sequence continues at coordinate 17,044 of JBBSVX010000026.1, read as the reverse complement.
TATGATGGTATTGCATATTCTAAGAAGAAAGCAAATGCACTTGTCACTTCAGCTTGGAAGGAATTAGATAAGGCGCTTGTTAAGAGCAATTCAAAGGACTTGTTGAAGAAATTCGCCGAGCATTTGGTTGACAGGAAGATGTGAAGGTTTTTTTATGCGCGGCTTTGGATGGATGAGAAAAATCTTCTCAAAGAAAGAAGTTCACACAAAAAAAGCCATGCACGATTCAAAGGTTCGCGAAGTCAAAGCGAAAAAATCAATAGATGATTATATCATACGCGAAAAGAAAGGAGTACTTCTTGCCGGCGTTGAAGTGATGCTCAAAGGAAACGCCTTCGCCCAAAAAAACGAACAATTAATGAGAAAGAGAAGGCAATGCCTTGCAGAGGTAGGAGTTGAAGGAAAACAAGCAGAAAAAGTGATTCATCTTTATAGGATAAGAAAAGCCGCTTCTGAAGTGCGCGATTGCATAGGATTTATCACAACCGAAACCGCTGCTGCGCTCCTCGAATTTATGCACGAAAATAGGGCGAACGTAAAAAGATATTTGAAGTGGGCAAGTGAAGATGGAGTTAGGCAAGGTTTTCCCAAAGGCGACTCGGCTGTTGATGAAAAAATGTATGCAAACACAGTTTCTTCATTAGAGCATGCGTTAAGAACAAACGATCCCGAAGTAAAAAAAACAATAGAGAATCCTTTAAACTCAGCTCTCGTGGGGATGGCTCAACGCGCAGATTTTGCCCTTAACCCTGAAGGACCGATGGAACTAAGGTTCACCCGCGGAAATCCCCTGCTAATGTCCATGCTTCCCTTTAGCGTTTCAAATTGGATGATAGAACAGGAACTCGGAGACAAATTTGAAAGATTTAATTTAAGAGTAAGGCAAGAAAGAAAAAAAATCTGAATAATTTTGTGCTTGTTTTTTTACTTAAAATCAACAAGAACTAGCTTAAGTCTTAGTTTTCCGTCTTGTCCCTTCTCTATTCCTTCAACAATAAAGTCGGTTTCTTTCATTTGGTGGCCGTAAATGTCAACCATTCCGCCCTCTGCTCCCCTAATCCAATTCATCTGCTCGTAAAGTTCGTTCATAAATTGCCTCTTTAGCGGCTTCCATTCTTTGAATTCTTTTCTATATTTTTTTAGGAACTCGGCAAGACCCTGTCTTCTAAGCTCATTGTCATCCATTTTTTTGTCTTGTCGTGCGCCTCTTCTTTTAGTCTCGGTCCTTTTCCACTTTCAGCAAAATAAATCAAGTCAAGAAGATTAGGGCCCCTAATTTTTTCTACATCATGGTACTTTTCTCCCTCTCTTAGAAGTTTTACTGGCCTAACATGATAAGTTTCTGGGGGAGGGGCCATAAATTCTTTGATAAGAATTTTGGGCCGGTTTGGAATTCAGAAGAGAAGCATAGTATGTGATTATGGAATGATTTTTTGGAGGTCTGCTTGATGGTCTTCCGTAAGACGTGTGATGAACCGCAGTTCCGCCGAGAAATATTTTCTTGATAGTAAATGTTCCAAAAGAATCCTTAATAGAAATAATTGGGGTAGTGAAAGCAGAAAAGTAGGCGTCAGGCGGAGTGGAAGTGTTCTCGGTCGAATACTTTGGACGAAAAGGAAGTACAATCGGTGAACTGCGCCGCATAATCCTAAGGGCTGTGCCGCAAAAATAACAGGGAGATGAAAACCTTAAATATTTGGAAGTATATTACTAATGAATGGAATCGCTTAGGATGAGGGCAATAGTCTTTCTTATTGTCGCCGCGGTCGCGCTAGCCATCCTGCTTTCAGGATGCATAGATCCCGAGCCTATTTCAACTGATGGCGAAACATTTGGCGGGGGAAGCGACATAGGAGGAGGAACTACGGACGGAGGGACTTCTGACGGAGGAGGGCTAATTGAAGGAGGAACAACTGATGATTCTGGCGTGACAATTCTTTTCGAGGAAGATTTCAGCAACGGATTGCAGGCCGAAAAGTGGAAAGAATATGGGACGCTCGAGGAACACATAGAGCACGTTGAGGGGAATCCTGCGCTGAGCGGAGAATACATGGAATATGGGGGGGACGACATGGATGTTATCACAACAGAGTCCTTTGACTCTACGAATGGCCTCGCGATGATGCTGTACGTTTTCCTGCCTTCTGGGCCAAGAAAGGGAGCCAGCATAAGATTCTATAATCCAACAAGCAGGGACGAAATGTATATGAGAATAAATGGAACGGCTACGGAAACGGATCCGGAGTATGATGACTGGATAGATTTCACGGTGAAAGGGGACAACACGAACATTGGCGAGACAACCCCTAATTATAGCCCTCTGATTTTCGTTCCTTATGATGATGCTTATCATGAAGTATTCTTCATGGTGAACGCGGACGGGAGCGCGGCGTGGTCATTTGATGGAGAGACTAAATTCAAGAGAGAAGGGTTGAAGCCGGATGATTACAAGCTCGAGATACAAATGCATGATGGAAGGGTGTGCCTCGCCCAAGCTTGCCTTGACGCCAGCATGGGCACTCCGAAAATAGATGACATAAAGATAGCAACACTCGGCCAGCCCGCAGTGCCTTACACGTCTTCAGTCGAAGGTCAGACAATAAGCGGGTACTATGCGAGCTGCAGTGGATGCAGCGGAGCGCAAAGCACCTACTCATACAGGGGAGAAGACTACGAGACATGCTACTATTATTACGACCTGTGCGTAAAAAACAGCTGCGACAAGATATATGACAACTGCAGATGAGCGCGATGTTCCTGGGTTTGGACGCACACGCCAAGGCAACATCTAACAAATGGCTACAAACGGCAGTTCAGACATAAAAATCCCTGCCTTCTCCTAAAAAATTTCTCCAGGCTAATAAAAGCGCCAAAAACTATAAACCCTGCTCTTTTTAGTCGGAACCGGGGAGAATGGAGAGATGGGGGTAAAGGAAAACACAATCATAAGACTTGACATGGTCTCCTCGTGCGACCAGAACATGACTATGCAGCTCGCAATCGATTTCGAAGCGGGCAAAGGATTGTTGCTTTTGCAGAGGAGATAAATTTTTAGTGTATAAATTGTCACATCTTAGACCTATTATATATTATTAACAAAACAGCAGCAAGTAAGTTATGCAAGAAGCGGAGTACGAAACACTGGAAGAATACACTATTTTCTTAGCTTCCGCTAGTCTTGACAACAATAAGAATAATGCTAATTAAGGGGTAGCTAAGGGGCCCCTATAACCTTTTCCCTGACGGTCGCACCCATTTCCTTTCGCCGGAAACTAAAAATGGGAAAGTTTAAGTGCGGCAAAAGAGTACTCCTTTCAAGAAATATTTTGTTGTTTTGCATCAGGAAAGGGCACTTAAGTGATTTTTATGGATAAAACTGCGCGCGCAAAGAAAACAAAAAGCTCCAGAAAGACCGGCAACGAGAACAAAGTTAGCGCGAAAAAGAAGAAAGTGAAAAAAATGGAGATGGTTATATTGGAAAGAAAAATGGTTATAGATGTCGCAAAGTGCGCAGGGCAAAAAGTTAAACTTGCGGGCTTTGTGCATGATATTCGCGATCAAAGCAAAGTAAAATTTGTACTGCTTCGCGATATCACAGGAATTATGCAAACAGTGGCACTGCCAGAAAGCAAAACAGTGTTTTTTGAAATAACAAAAGTTCCAAAAGAATCAGTGATTGAGATTATCGGGCTTGCAAAAGCCGAGAAACAGGCTCCTGGCGGAATAGAGGTTGTAATAGAATCTTTTCGCATTCTCTCAGAAGCCGACAAGGAGCTTCCAATTCTTGTCGCAGAGAAAGGAAAAGAAGAGGTTGCGCTTCCTCTTCGATTGGATTATAGGTGGCTTGATTTGCGAAAGCCGAAGAACACGCTTGTTTTCAAGATTTGGACAACAATGGAAGAAGCGATGCGTGAGTACTGGCTCGCGCACGGGTTTACCCAAATATATTCGCCAAAAATAATCGGCACTCCAAGCGAAGGCGGAGCGGAAGTATTCTCAATGAACTACTTCGGAAAAAAAGCGTATCTTGCGCAGAGCCCGCAGTTCTACAAACAAATGGCGATGAGCGCGGGATTTGAAAAAGTATTTGAGATCGGGCCATATTTTAGGGCAAACCCATCTCACACTACGCGTCACGACACCGAGTTCACAGGAATTGATGTCGAGATATCGTTCATTGAGTCGCACGAGGATATAATGAAAGCGGAAGAAGAATGGATAGTACATTTCCTTACTCGAATAAAGGAAAAGCACGGCGCCGAAATTAAGTCAGCGTTTGGGATGGATATTGAAGTTCCAAAAATTCCTTTTCCAAAGCTCACAATGGCCCAGGCAATAAAAATGCTTGAAGAAAAAGGAATGAAACAAAGCGGGGATCTTGATGCAGAAGGAGAGAAAGCGATTTGTGCTCTTGTTAAAGAAAAATTTGGGCACGAATTTGTTTTCATTACGGATTATCCTGTGGATGCAAGGCCGTTCTATCATATGCGTACAAAAAGCGCAAGCCCTACTGGGGGAGAAGTTACAAAGAGCTTTGACTTATTGTGGAAGGGGCTTGAGATAACCACAGGCGCACAGCGCGAGCATCGATATGAGATTCTCAAAAAGCAGGCGCTTGAAAAAGGGCTTTCGCTCGGGCCACTTGAAGACTATCTCAACTTCTTCAAGTGGGGGTGCCCTCCTCACGGCGGATTCGGAGTAAGTCCGACAAGGCTACTAATGCTCTTATTGGGGCTAAAGAACGTCCGCGAAGCCACTTTCCTTCCACGAGACACGGACAGGATCAGGCCATAAATATTTGAAAAAATGTTGCTGGGAAATTTCCCAGCGCATAATTTTTTTTATTTCACATACGAAAGCCAATCTTCATATTTTTTATTTTTTCCGTGGATGGCATCAGAATAGTCTTTTTGTATCTTTTCTGTTATCCTCCCTCTTTTTCCATGCTTGATCGGAGCGCCATCAATACTTGTCACAGGAACTATTTCTGCCGCCGTTCCGCAGATGAAACACTCTTCAGCCGATTTCACCATTTCTGGCGAAACCAACATTTCTCTCACAGTGATTCCAGCAGCCCTAGCAAGGGTTATTACACTTTTTCTCGTGATTCCATCAAGGCAATTTTCTTTTGTTGGAGTCACAAGTTCGCTCTTATCTACAATAAAGAAGTTTTCCGCAGAGCACTCTGCAATAAATCCTTCCCTGTCAAGCATCACAGCATCATCATATCCGCTCTTGATTGCATCCATCTTTGCCATTATGCTGTTTGCATAATTCCCGCTGACTTTAGCATTCACCGGCATGTATTCGCTCGAAGGGCGCCTGAATGGAGACGTTTTGAGCCTGATTCCCTTTGTTAGGCTTTCTGCGCCAAGCATCGCCCCCCACTTCCAAGCGGCTACGCCGACATCCACTTTTTGGTTTGTAACATCAAACCCTAATCCGCCATAACCATAGTATGCGAGCGGGCGGATATAGCATTCTTTCAAATTATTTCTTGAAATCACATTATGGGTTGCCGATATGATTTCTTTTTTTGTGAAAGGAATGGTCATCCCAAATATTTCTGCCGAGCGAAACATCCTTTCAATATGCTCCTCAAGGCGAAATACTGCCGGGCCTTTTGGGGTGTTGTAGCATCTTATTCCCTCAAACACCGCGCTTCCATAATGCGTCGCATGCGAAAGAAAGTGAGATGTGCTTTTTTTCCAAGGAACCATTTTTCCATTCATCCAAATGTAGTTGCTTTCTTCCATCAATACTCGCCCCCCTTTTTTGTTTCTTTTTCCGAGGGAGATTTTTGCGATGAACAAATCATCATTTCAATGTCATCTCCCTTTTCTGCGCGCTTTGCAGCATCCATCGCTGCGGATACAGACCTCTCATCTACGCTGATTCCTTTGCTTTTCATGAAATCCATTATTGCGTGTTTTCCTGAGTGGCGCCCAATTACAAGCTCCGTTTTTGTTCCAAGAGAACTAGCATCCACGACCTCGTAGCATTTTGGATTCGCAATCATTCCGTGCTGGTGGATCCCGGCTTCGTGCGCGAAAGCGTTCGCCCCAACAATCGCCTTGTTTTTTTGGACTTCAATCCCTGTTGCTTTGCAAACCATTCTGCTTGAAGGAATAATTTCTTGGATGTCGATTTTAGTATCAGCAAAATAATAGTCGCCGCGCGTTTTCATCGCCATTACAACTTCTTCAAGCGAAGCGTTACCCGCGCGCTCCCCAATACCATTCACAGTACACTCCACCTGTGTTGCTCCGTTTTCTATTCCTGCAAGAGAATTTGCGACAGCAACCCCCATGTCATCATGGCAATGAACACTGATATCTACTCCAGCAAATTCTTCGCACGAAGAGATCTGCCTAATTATTTTTCCATATTCATTCGGCTGAGCGAACCCAACACTGTCCGGAATGTTAATCGTTGTAGCTCCTGCGCGCACGGCTTCGATAAAGGCCTTTTTGAGGAAGTTTTTTTGGGTTCTTGTCGCGTCTTCCGCTGAGAATTCTATATTGTTGCAAAAAGATTTTGCGTAAGATACGCCTTCCCTGATTTTCTTTATCGCCTCATCTTTGCTGATTTTGAGTTTGTGCTCAAGATGAATATTGGAAGTTGCGAGAAACACGTGTATTCGCGGGTTCTCCGCTTCGCTTATAGCCCCCCAAGCTGCATCAATATCGCTTTTCGTGCATCTTGCAAGCGCGCAAACTTCAGCATTTTTTATTACCCTTGAGATTTGTTTTATTGCTTCAAAGTCTTTTTCGCTCGAAGCGGCGAAACCTGCTTCTATGATATCGACCCCCATTTTTTCGAGTTGTCTTGCCACTCGCACCTTTTCTTCGATGCTCATCGTCGCTCCAGGGCTTTGTTCCCCGTCCCTGAGTGTAGTGTCAAAGATTTTTATCTGCCGCACTTCTTGAGATCTTACACTTTCATTTTTTGTCATATCTTTCAAAACAATCACCATCTTCTATCTTTCCTTTTTTCATTTTGTTTTCTTTCGCATTTGTGTAAAAATAATTCAAATTTGAGAGTCTTGCTTTCGCAAGGTCTGTGTCTGAAGATTTCTCAAAAAGCCCGCCAGCAGAGTTTGGCTGAATTTAGTTCGCTTAATAGGGCTTCTAAAAAATCTTTTCTAAGAGCCCCTTGGTTTCCAAGGCCTTGAAGCTCTCGTCCTATGCGAGTAGCAATGCAAGTAATGCGGTGGCTAAAATTAGAGTTTTTCCTGTAGAGGGTACTATTGTTCCACCAACGTTTTGCATACTAACTTAACGTTGTGCTCGCTTATAAGTACTTTTTTCGTCAGGATGTAACAAATTGTACATTTTCAAGGGGTGGGGGCTCATTAGCTTTTTATTCACATGGAGCCTAGTTTTGTTAATGGTCAGCGCGACAGAGAAGAGAAAAGCCGAGCACATAAAGCTCTGCACTACAAAAGACGTTTCGTTTAAAGAGAAGACTACGCTCCTTGAGTGCGTCGAGCTCTCTTACAAAGCCTTGCCTGAAATATCGCTTAATGATGTTGATCTTTCTACTGAATTTTTAGGAAAAAAGTTTTCTTTCCCGTTTTTAGTTTCCGCAATCACGGGAGGAGCGCAAGTAGCAAAAGAAATTAATTTGGATATTGCTGCCGCTTGCCAGAATCTTGGGATAGGTATGGGTCTTGGGAGCATTCGCGCAATGCTAGAACAGCCATCGCTTCTTGAAACTTATTTTGTCAAAGATGTTGCCCCTGATATTTTCCTCGCGGCGAATTTGGGCGCTGCACAGCTTAGAACTTATTCTCCAGCGCAAATAGATGATGCGCTTAAAGCACTGCAAGCAGACGCACTCGCAATACACGTGAACGCAGCACAAGAAGCGATGCAGCCGGAAGGCGATGTTGATTTTACAGGACTAATTGACAAGATAGATGAAGTTTCAAAGAAAGTTTCGGTTCCAGTTTATGTAAAAGAAGTGGGCCACGGAATAAGCTACGAGGTTGCGCTTGCTTTGAAAAATACAAATATTGCCGCAATTGATGTTGAAGGAAGCGGCGGAACTAGTTGGACACGCGTTGATGCTCTTCGTCACAAAGAAAGCTTCGGAGAAATATTCGGAGACTTCGGATTACCTACCGCAGTGTCATTAATTGAAACAAAAAATGCTCTTCATGGACCACAGAAAAAAATAATTGCTTCCGGCGGAATCAGAACAGGTCTTGACGCAGTTAAAGCACTCGCGCTTGGAGCCGATATGGTTGGATCAGCAATGCCGGTACTAAAAGCACAACAGAAAAAAGGGGCGATTGGCGTTGAAAAGTATTTAACTGGAATAAAACAAGAAATGACTATCGCTTCTTTCTTACTCGGCGCAAGAAACATAGCTGACCTCCACAGGCAGAACTTTGCTCTCACAGGGAAGCTAAAAGACTGGATTAAGCAATAAATCTCTTCCAATACTTTTTTTTTAATAATAAGGCTTCTTTTTGCTTCAAAACTCCCCAAAACCTCTAACAAACCACCCCGACAATCGACGAACTTAACTTCGTCTGCTGGAAAGGTTTTTATACATAGAAGCGCAAAGAGATTACTTTAGCCTGGTGGCTAAAAATGAAGATGCCTTTGTTATCAATAGAAGAAAGAAAGACTACGTTCAAGGAAGTTGAACTCGGCTTTACGCACGAACAAGCTTTAACTGAAGCAATGCGCTGTCTTCAATGCCCTGCACCAAAATGCGTAGAAGGCTGTCCGGCACGCGTAAACATCCCAGGATTCATAAAAGAATTAAGACAAGGAAAAATAGACGAATCCGCACAAGTAATACGCCAATCAAACTTTTTCCCAAGCATTTGCGGAAGAATCTGCCAACACGAAAGACAATGCGAAGGAGCATGCATCCTCGCAAAAACAGGTGACCCGATACAAATCGGCGGAATAGAACGTTTTGTCGGAGACCACGCAAGCTTTCCAACCCCATCAAAAAAATTAATTGGAAAAAAAGCTGCAATAATTGGTTCAGGCCCAAGCGGATTAACTGTAGCAGCATACTTAGCACTTTCAGGAGTAAGCGTAACAGTTTACGAAGGAACAAACGCGTTAGGCGGAGTAATAAAATACGGGGTTCCTGATTTTAGACTTCCAAAAGAAGCCATAGGAAAAGAACTAGAACACATGCACAAACTCGAAATAGATTTCGAACCAAATTCAAAGAAAGGCGAAGAATCGCTTGAAGAATTATCAAAACAATTCGACGCAATATTTGTTGGAACCGGAGTAGGAAGATCAAAAAAACCAAACATCCCCGGAATCGATTTGAAGAATGTTATTTCTGCAATGAAATTCTTAGTGAACCTAAACCAAAGCGATTTTTCAATGATAAGTAACGGCGGAAAAGTTGCAGTAGTCGGCGCAGGATATGTCGGAATAGACGCTTCAAGAGCCGCAATAAGAATGGGGGCTGACGTTACTTGCCTAACAGTTGCTTCAAGAGAATCAGCCTACAAATCAGTCGCAGAAAAAGATTACAAAGAAGCGGAAGAAGAAGGAGTAAAATTCATGTTCTCGGTAAAAGTTGACAGGTTAGAAGGAAAAGACAAAGTAGACACAGTGCATTACTCAAACGGATTTGAAGGAAAAATATCAGTTGACACAGTAATATACGCAGTAGGACAAGAGCACGATGATGATGATTCTCTAAGAAACACTCTCCGAACAAAAGAAGACGGCTGCATAAAAATAGCTCCAAATTACCAAACCGTTATCCCAAACGTTTTTGCCGGCGGAGACTGCGTACACGGACCAAAAACAGTGATACATGCTGTTGCGACAGGAAGAGAAGCAGCAAAAGCAATGGTTGAATATATGCTAAAGCCTGAAAACGAAAGAAAATCCTCGGAAAAAGATGCTGTGAAAAATAACAAGATAGGGCTAAATATAATAAACAACACCGACATATAATATTGGCAATGCTTTTGGCCAATTAGACCTGTTGATGATTATGACCCCGGAAAGTTTCAAGGGATTTTACAAAAAGACTATTGCTGAAAGGCAAGAAATAATTGCAAAAGAATTTGCGTTTACTGAAGACGAAAAAAAACTTTTAGCAAAAGAAGGATCACTTTCATTTAACATCGCCGACAGGCTGATTGAGAATGTAATCGGGACTTACCCTCTCCCTTTGGGAATTGCAACTAATTTTGTAGTTGATGGAAAAGAATATGTTGTTCCATTTGTTCTAGAAGAACCAAGCGTAGTAGCTGCCGCATCAAACGCTGCAAAGATGAGTTCGGGGTTTACAACAACCGCTGATGATCCTGTAATGATAGGCCAAATACAGCTTGTAGAAATAAAGGATTCAAAGAAAGCTGTGAAAGCGATTGAATCAAAGAAAAGCGAGTTTTTGGAATTTTTAAAAACAGTTGACCCGGTGCTTGTAAGATTTGGCGGCGGGCCAAAAGACATCAAAGCATTTGTACTAGATACTCCTCGCGGAGAAATGATAGAAGTCCAATTGCTCGTTGACGTGCGCGATGCGATGGGAGCAAACGCGATTAACACGATGCTTGAAAAAATTGCTCCAAAACTTGAGGAAGCTACCGGCGCAAAATCAAGACTAAAAATAATTTCAAACCTTGCAATTTATCGAAAAGCAACAGCAAAGACAACGTGGACAAAAGAAGTGCTCGAAGAAAGCGTAAAAGGTGCGGGCCTAGAAGTAAAAGGCGAAGAAATAGTTGACAGAATACTTGACGCTTACGAATTTGCCGCGGCAACACAATTTCGATCTACAACCCACAACAAGGGAATAATGAACGGAATAGATTCAGTAGTAATTGCAACAGGAAACGATTTTCGCGCAATAGAATCAGGAGCCCACTCGTTCGCCGCATACGGGCACGAGTACAAACCGCTCACTAAATATTCTAAAGATATTAAAGGGAATCTTGTCGGCGAGATAGAGCTCCCAATGGCTCTTGGTTTAGTTGGCGGAGCTACAAAAATACATCCGCTCGCCCAGCTTAATTTGAAGATTTTAGGGGTTAAGAGTGCAAGCGAACTTGCGCGCGTAATAGCCTCAGTGGGCTTGGCACAGAATTTCGCTGCTTTGAGGGCTATAGTGACTACAGGCATCCAAGCAGGGCACATGAAGCTTCACGCGAAGAATATCGCCGTACAAGCAGGCGCAAAAGAGAGCGAAATCGAAGCGGTTGTCGCAAAGATGGTCGAAGCCAAACAAATAAACCAGGCGAAGGCCGAAGAAGTGCTTGCAGAACTTCGAAAGTGAAGATGCTGCATTCAAATATTTTTTGCCTTCAACTCAATTTGATTTATTATGCCTGCGCCAGAACTAGAAATATTTTCAAATTTATTTTCGTTCCATTTCATTCGTTTTTGGAGAATGTATTTCGTGTGAGACCACGAGCACCGCCTCAAGCTTTCCTTGTTTTGTAAAAGGATTTATGCTGATGTGGAAGAGCTTCTTTTCTCCGTTAATGATAACCGGCGAGTCTATCACGCTCGGCTTCAGAGTTTTTGCAGCCTCGATAATCTTGTCAGGGCTAAGAGAACTTTTACTTTTAGGTATGAACTCGTACAAGCTTTTGCCTATGCACTCTTTTGGTTTTTTGCCAAAGCGCGCGGCGCTAATCTCGTTTATGAAAAGTATTTTGCCTTCCTTATCAAACATTGTTACTGCTTCAAGGCAGGTATCAAGAAGCGTCTTGTATATGTTTTCTGCTTCAGCCACGGCTTCCGATAATTTTATCTTTTCGGTTTCATCAGTGAACAAAGCAACCATCCGGTCAGGAGAAGTTCTAAACGCGTATACATCAAACGCACCCGAAATCTTGTTCTCATTGTAAATTATTTGTTCGTCGTGCCAGCCTTTTCCGGTCCTAACAACCTTTTTGTATGCTTCAGGGACAGGAGTGCTCTTGAGAGCCGGGAACGCCTGTTCTATTGTTTTGCCTACAAACTGCTTGTTGTCGACGCCAAGAATCCTGTCAGCAGAAGGGTTTGCGCCCACAAAAATCAAGTCTCCATTCGGCATTATTTTGTACATGTGCATTCCAAAAGGGCTGGCTTCGAAGAGCGACTTGAACTGCGCCTCGCTTGACTTTAACGCCTCTTCTATATTCTTTCTCTCAGTTATGTCCCTGGAAATAAATATTATATGGTTTTCGAGAATGTTTGCAGTGCTGTCTAGTGTGCGCCATGAGCCGTTCTTATGCCTAAAGCGAAGAATAAGATTCTCGTGGGCCATTGAAATTTTTCCCGAAAGTATGCTCTTTAAGTATCCTTGAAGTATGAAGATGAGCTTCGTTCTGTCAGTAGGATGGACAAAACTAAGCGAACTTTTACCTAATAATTCTTTTGGCGTATAGCCGAGGATTTGCATGTGGGAAGGAGAAGCATAGATATACTTTGGGCTGAGCTCGAATGTGAAAACCGATATCAGGTCGCTAGTGCCTTCGCTTATCAGTCGGTATCTTTCTTCGCTCGCCACAAGTTCTTCGTGTGCTTTTTCAGTGTCTGTGATATCAACTCCCGAGCTCACCATTTTCCAGGTATTCCCAAAATCATCTTTTACAAGGCTATTGGACCAGTCTATGTTTCTTATAAGACCATTTTTTGTAATAACATATGTCTTATAGTGCGGAAGTTCGATTTCTCCTTTAATCGCGCCGGCAAAGAGGCTCCTCAGCTTTTTCCTGTCCTCTTTTCTAATCGCCGTGTCGAACCAATTCTTGCCTATAAGGCTTCCATTATCATATCCGAGTATGTCATAGCCACTCTTGTTAAGCGAGACAATATTTCCTTCATTATCCAGGACTACAAGTATGTTTGCGGCGAGATCGAAGTACTGCTGTGCTTTGGCTTCAGCCATTCTCTTTGCTGCAAGCGCCTCCCCTAACCCAATATCTTCCGGGCTTACGCCGACTTTTTGCACAGCTATCTTGAGACTTGCGAGAACCTTGTTAAGGTTATTTGAGAGGTCGTTGATTTCGTTTATGGAACTCTTTTCAAGTTTGGTGTCAAGCTTGCCTTCAAGTATATCGCTTACGTTCTTCGAAAGGCCGATTATCGGATCGCCTATTCTCCTTGCAAGAAATATTGATACTATAACAGCAATGATTATGAGCAGTGCTCCTGTTACAAGGTTTGAGACCAAAAGACCTTCCGTGTATTTTCCAAATATTTCCTGTCGGCTTATTTGCGCTATGACACACCAACCCATTTCAGGCGCATAGGAGTGCGTTGTGAAAACAGGAGTGTCTAAAAAATCAGTTTCTGCGACTATTGGCTCTTCATGTGGGGATATCGGATTGCCGGGAACTGCTTTTATAGCATAGTCGTTGATGCAATCCTCCACAGACTCTATTTCGATTTTTTTTGCAAGAATATCATTTGTAGAATACCCTGTTAATGGGGATATGAGCGTTCCTTGGCCGTCAGTCATGAATACTTCGCCCGTTTTTCCAAGACCAACCTTATCGGCTAGAATGTCATTGGCGGTTTGCATGCTGATTTCCATTAAAAATACGCCGATGAACTTGTGTGTGTTTGAGGAAACTATTGGGCCTGTGATCCTCAGCACCGGAAGTCCCTTGCGCCCTACAACTGGCCCCGTTTTTTTGATTGAAGATTTGCTTCTGAGGAAAAGCTCATTTTGGGAATAATCTTGGCCTATCAATTCCTTGTCGCTTGAGCCGACAATCTTGCCCGAAGTGTTTATGATAATGATGTGATCCATTGATGGGAGGGTCATCAGCGAGTTGATTCTTTGTTCCATCCTGGAAAATTTTTCTCCCTCCATCAGGTCGCCAGGAGTCATTTCCAAATAGTCTTGGAACACTATGCTATCCGCGTTTACTCTGAAGTTCTCTTCCAGTGAATCGATCCAGGCCACAATCTGCGACGCCTTGGAATCGCTAATGAGCTTTATGTACTGGTCAGCCGAGTCCATTAGTATTACTGACTGCTGGGAGTAAAGGTAGCCCGAGCCAAGTAAATAGAGCGTGACTGCAACGATGAAAAAAACAGTTATTATTTGTGTGTAGATTTTCATCATAACCACCAATAATCAAGGCGCACTTTTGCCCCTATTCAATTTATTTTTGTCAGTGCCGGCATCATCGTTTTTTAGGCTAGCTTCCATTTTGCTTTGACTTTCCATGCTTTCTGTCCAGCCGCTTGCGTAAACACTGCCCTTAAACCAGATATCCGCTACTTTATCCTTAAACTTAGTGGCATTCTGCTTATCAATTATTCCTTGGCTCACAAGCCCATCCACATAATCAGAAAAATGCTCGGACGAGAGTCCGTCGCTCTCTTTCAGTCTTTCGAATTCCAAGGCGCCGATGGGGCCGAGAACTTCCTTGAACTGGGCTTCTATCTGTCTTTCAGCAAATTCTCTGTTCGAGAAAAGAACTCTGATAGGCTTAATCTCTCTGATTGGTACAAGCGGCACGGTGAAAAAGAAGGTGCTTCCCTTACCAACCTCCGATTCGACCCAGATTTTTCCGTTCTGTGATTCAATTATTCCTCTGCATATTGCAAGGCCTAGACCGGTGCCACCAATCTCTCTTGAGAACGATTTGTCGACCTGGAAAAATGGTTCAAACAAGTGTCTCTTATCGTCAGGCGATATTCCTATGCCTTCATCACCCACGCTGAAGAGAAGGTAGTACTTTGCATCCTTTGCCGATACCTTAATGGTTCCAGTTTTTGGAGAAAATTTTATTGCGTTGCTTATGAGGTTTCTTAGGACCTGGCTGATTCTGTCTGAATCGCACTCGACGATTGGCAACACGTCCATCTCAACTTTTATTTTGATTTTCTTTTCAGGCATAAGTCCGGTCATGTATCTTACAGTTTCTTCGACTGTCTTTGCGAGATCTGCCTTCTTGAAAGTGAACTGCAGGCGTGCCGCTTCTATTCTCGATATCTCAAGGAAATCTAAGAGTATTTTGTCAAGCCGGTCAGTATTTCTAAATATTACTTCGAGCGCATCCATTTGCTTCTTGTTGAGTTTCCCAAAATATCCTGCCTCAAGCATCTGAAGGTTTGCTTTCATCGGAGTCATCGGGCTTCTTAGTTCATGCGAAGTAATGGTGATGAACTGGGTCTTTGCACGATCAATCTGCTTTTGTTGCGAGTCGATTTTTATGAGAACATCCAGGCTCTTGTTAAAAGCGCTTGCCAGTTCCTGTAGTTCGTCCCCCGAATTGACGACAACTTTCTGCGAAAGTTTTCCCTCTCCAAGGCTGTCTGTGGCTTTCTTCAGCTGCTTAATGGGTTGCACAATCAAAAAAGAGGTCACAAGGCTTATGACAAATATGAAAAGAATCACAGTGAGAAATATTATCATCCCTTTTCTAGTGAGCTCTCTTCCCGGTTCGAGCACTTCGTTTGCCGGCCGGTACGTGATGACTGACCAGCCAAGATTCGGGAAATTAATTTCGCCAAAAGAATTTGCGTAAGCAAACATGAAGAGGTCTTCTTTGTGGGTGATGTCATAATAAGTTATGAAATAAGGGGGGCCAAATGAAAGCACCTTTTGGGCATAGTCCCGTCGAGATATGTCTTCATAAGGGCGATGGGGTGCAGTAGAATACATTAATTTTCCATCAGACGTAATGAATTCTACTTCAAGCTTTTTGCCGTCCTTGGAATACGCATTCTTTTTCAAGTCCTCAATGAGGTTTGTGAATGCTCTAATATCCATTACAACCTTTAACACGCCCGCAAAGCTTCCATTCTTATCATTAACACTTATGCACAGTTCCAGGCCATGCGTTTTTGAGCTCGCATCGTAAATTATGTCGCTCACATATATTCCTTCATTTCTAGCATTCTGCCACCACGCCTCATCGGCTTGATAATAATCCGTGGTTTTTGAGGTTTCAGCAATGACAGCCCCGTACTTATTTGTCAAAAAAACTTCGCTGAATAATGGTAGGCCATATATTTCTTCTGAGATAAGTATCTCTTTGCGTAATTCGTTTGAGACAGAATTGTTTATGACGTCGGAAACTATTTTGGGATCCTCTCCGAACGGCGAATATATCCACGACTTGTCGACGGAAAGACTGTACTCGAGGGGATTATCCATCGAATCAAATTCCGCGTTCGATTTGGCTATTTCGCCAGCAATATTACTTCTTTGCAGAAAGAGCGACCACTGATTCACTTTGTCGCTTCCGCTTTTTTCTATTCCTTCGATAATGACGTTTGCGAAAAATTTTTCATCTTTTCCAATGGCGTCAATAAGCGCCTGTTCGGAAAGAGTGATATAAGAATAAGTGAGCAGAGTCACAAGAAAAATTGCGGCAAAGAATGCAAAAAAAAGTTTTCTGCCTATGCTTCCAATCAGGAACTTCTGCAGTTTCGCCCAGAAATTTCCTTCAACCATATAATCAACGCTCGATTGCTTTCTAGGGGCATAACGCCCAAAGACTGCACAATTCGTGTCCCAAAAAATCAATCTGTGCGCAAAGATTACAGCTGTTTCTTTACCGCGGCCAGAAGTTCATTAATGTCGAAAGGTTTCTGTATGAATCCCACAATGTTCGGATTCTTTAGGAGGTCTTCTTTCTCCGCTTCGGTCGTTCTGACTACGCTGACAAGGATAATCTTCATTCCCTTTATTTTCTTCAAGACATCCCTTACAAGCATTCCCGGCATCATGATGTCCATTAGTATGAGGCTGGGTTTTGCCTTCTTGAGCTTCTCAAGGCAATCATCGCCGTTAATCGCTGTCAGGACAGAATAGCCGTTCTTGGTAAGGATGATTTTAATAGAATCTCTTATGTCAGATTCGTCGTCGACAACCATTATTAATTTTTTTGCCATTAAAAAACCTCTTTTGCGTTGCTATAATTTGATTTTTGTTATATATAATACATTTGATGTCCATTTTGCTCTTTTCAAAATTTGCCTTTATTTTTGGTGGTTGAGAGAAAAGTTTCATAATAATGTCCGACGTCAATTGCCGAAGTGTGTTTCGTCTTACTAGGAAGGTTTTTATAGGTGTTGCAATCCGAGTAAATTAT
>JBBSVX010000025.1:0-11484 GCA_038046585.1 archaeon | reverse complement strand
TTATTATGTTATTCAGGGATGTCGCAGGCTATTTCCAGAAAATCGAGGATGCCTCCTCGCGACTAGTGATGACGGATCACCTAGAAGAACTCATAGAAAAAACCCCCGCAGAAGATGTGAAACGAATAGTTTATTTGCTTCAAGGAAGGGTCGCCCCTAATTTTGAAGGAAAAGAGATTGGATTCGGGGAGAAACTTATCGCCGAAGGGATTGTAAAAGCCACAGGGTTCACCAGAGCCGAGGTGGATGAACAATTCAAAAAAATAGGCGACCTAGGAACGGTTACAGAAAAATTAATTGAAAAAAAACAGCAACGCTCGCTCTTCAAAGAAGAACTCACTGTTGAAAAAGTTTTTACCAATCTAAAAAAGATGGCTTTGTCAGAAGGAACTGGAAGCCAAGAACTAAAAATAAAATTGCTTGCAGAACTTTTTAATTCATCATTGCCGATAGAAGCGAGATACATCGCAAGAATCCCTTTAGGAAACATAAGACTGGGAATTGGCGACCCAACAATTATGGATGCGCTTGCAATAATGATTGCAAAAGAAGAAGGACTCTTGCCAAAAACCGCCAAAAATCCTGCAAAAGAAAAAGAAACGGAAGCGGACGCAAAGGGCAAGAAAAAGAAAAAAAAGGACAAGGAAGAAAAAGCAGAAGATGACGAGAAAAGAAAAGCACGCCAACCCTTGCGAGAAAAAATAGAGGGGGCTTACAATGTTTTCTCGGATCTTGGAGAAATAGCCGAAATGCTAAAAAAAGATGGACTAAAAGGACTTGAAAAGATTCACATTGCACCCGGGACACCAATAAGACCAACCGCCGCCGAAAGAATGCCAAGCGCAAAAGAAATAATTGAGAAACTCGGAACGTGCGCGGTTGAAAGCAAATATGACGGATTTAGATTGCAAATATCAAAAGACGGAGATAAGGTAACAATTTTCTCCCGCCAAAGCGAAGACATCACAGCCATGTTCCCTGAACTCATAGAAGCGGTTAAGGTACAGCTAAAGCCAAAGAGATGCATTGTTGAAGGAGAGGCGCTTGCATTCAACGAAGAGACACAAGAATATTACCCTTTCCAAGTTACAATTCAGCGAAAAAGAAAATACGAAGTTGAAAAGAAAGCGCAAGAATATCCTCTGAAATTATTTTTGTTTGATGTGATGTTTGTTGAAGGAAAAAGCATGATGGACCTGCCTTTTAGGGAAAGAAGACAAAAACTAATTGAAATACTAAAGGAAGGGGACATCATCACCCTTAGCGAACAAAAAATTGTTTCTACCGCAAAAGAACTGGAAGATTTCTTTGAAGAAAAAATCGCGCAAGGCTTAGAAGGCGCTATGGCAAAAGATCTTGATGCCCCTTACATCGCGGGCGCGAGAAAATTCGCTTGGATAAAACTCAAACGCTCGTACAAAGGATCGCTTGACGACACGCTTGACCTTACAATAATAGGGTATTACAAGGGAAAAGGAAAAAGGACCCGCTTTGGCCTTGGAGCGCTGCTTGCAGCAGCATACAATCCGAAGAAAGATGTCTTTGAGAGCATTGCAAAAATAGGCACTGGAATGAGCGAAGAGATGCTTGGCGAACTTGAGGGAATGCTTTCAAAAATCTCCGTCAAGAAAAAACCAGCAAGAGTAGTTTCTGAAATAGAGCCTGATTTTTGGGTTGAACCAAGATATGTGATAGAAGTGAGGGCTGATGAGATAACAAAAAGCCCCATGCACTCCTGCTGCAAAGAAAAAGGGGCAGGACTTGCGCTTAGATTTCCAAGAATGATTCATCTAAGACAAGACAGGGCCCCTGAAACCTCCACCACTAACGAAGAAGTAAAGCACATGCAACAAATCCAAAAAAGAGTTTCGCTTGAAGCTACGCAAGAATCCTAGAAATATCCCTTTAATTTTCCAAAAAGACACTCTACCAAAAGCCTTAAATCCAACCAAAATCCTTACTCTAAGAAAGGCGCATGCACTTGAACTGGGGAAGAGCAATACTCATAACTGCAACTCTTGCAATTACCGCATGGCTTGTGATACAGGTTGAAATGTGGGCTGAACAATACAAGTCCAATTTCTTTTATCTAGATGACTGGACAGGATGGATAGGAGTAATACTTTTTGTCTTCGCGCTCACAGGAATCTTCAAGTGGCTCCTAAAAGAAGAAATAATATTGACTAGACCGAGGCGTAAGAAATGAAGCCGTTTGATTTAGTAGTTTACTCAATAGTTGCGTTAGTGCTTGTCATAGTACTCTTTACGCTTTGGGGAAACTTGTTTCCCCCTGAAAATCTAACAGACACTATCAAAGATCAAATCTCAACAGCATTAAGCGAAGGCGGATTAGGTCACACGCTAATAATCGGGACAAAAACTATCCCTGAAGGCACGATGGTAAGTAAAGGCGCGTTTGATACCGCAGAACTTTCTTTTGCTGTCGAGTGCAGTTCGCCAAGACTCTGCTGCGAGAACGGCCAAATATGCGAAAAGCCAATCGAATGGAATTATGAAAGAATAAGTTTCAAAAGCTCGCAGACAATAACACTTAGCCTAAGATGCCAATATATTGAAAAAGTACCGGTGTGCAGGGCCTACTTTGGGGATCTTCCAGCACAAGCTGACATCAACAAAGTGGTTGCTGTCGGAGTATCTTCCACAAACACCACAATAAAAGTTGTCTTGAAAAATATTGGAAAGAACACTCTCACAGGAGGAGTAAATAGTGTAACACTCGAAAAATATGTGAGCGGACAATGGGCAGATACGGGAAAAGAGTTCCCAACGCAAGAAACAGAAACTCTCACCCCTAACGCAACACAAGACTTGCTTTGGAACATGGAAGTTGCTACTTCGGGAAAATACAAAGCGACATTCAAATTCGAAGGACTCAATTCGGGATTTGATTATAAAACAATTGACTTTAATATCGGCGAAAACCGCGCATGCTCAACAATTATCGGTTCTGGCGAAACCGTGAGCAACCCCGATTCAACCAAGTTCAGGGAAATACATTACTGCACAGGATGCAATTACGCATACGAATGCGTTTCCGCGTGGAGCACTTATAGTCCCGGCAGCACTTTTGAAATACTAACTAAAGACAGCACCTATTGCCTAAAAGATACTGAAAGTGGAAGTTGCGCGTAATATTTTTTGATGATGATTTTTTATGATAGCAAATAAATTCAAAAAAGGGTCAACCATAAGAGTTTGCTCGCCCGCGAGAAACCTTTCAATAATCACTCCCGAAAGCCGCAAAATTGCGAATGATGCTTTCGAGCGTCTCGGATTAAATGTGACTTTCTCAAAAAATGCTGAAGAGACAGGAATGTTTCGCACTTCAAGCGTGAAAACAAGAGTAACTGATCTCCATGATGCTTTCAAAGACAAGAGCGTCGATGGAATTCTCACAACAATTGGAGGGTTTAGCTCGAACAATCTGCTCCAGTACCTCGATTACAAATTAATAAAAAAGAATCCGAAAATACTTTGTGGATACTCAGATATCACCGCGTTAACCAACGCAATATATGCAAAAACCGGACTTGTTACATATTCAGGACCGCACTATGCCACATTCGCCATGAAAAAAGGAAACGAATATTCCGCCGAATATTTCAAAAAGTGCCTCTTCGACAAGAAACCATTCGATCTTGAAACGAGCGAGTATTGGAGCGACGATAAATGGTGGATAGATCAGGAGAAACGCGACTTCATAAAAAACGAAGGATACAAAATAATACAGGAAGGAAATAGCAAGGCAAAAGGGGCAATTATCGGCGGAAACTTGTGTACCTTCATCCTTCTCCACGGCACCGAATACATGCCGAAACTGAAGAATTCCATCTTGTTCCTCGAAGACGACGAGGCATTTGGAAATATATTTGATGTGATGTTTGACAGGCACCTTCAATCAATACTCCAGCAAAAGGATGCCAATAAGATAAGGGCGATTGTAATAGGAAAGCCTAAGAAGATCATTGATTTTAAGGAAGATAAAATTAGGCACATTATTTCCACAAAGAAAGAACTTGAAGGAATACCCGTAATATCAAACGCAACCTTTGGGCATGCTTATCCGATATGCACTTTTCCGATTGGCGGCAAGGCGAGCGTAAGCATAGAGGATGGAAAAGCCAAGATAAAAATACTTGAGCATTAACTTTTTCTAAATCGCTCTAAAAAAATAATTCAAGGAAGACTTGATTTTGGCGGAGTTGAAGGAAATCTTTTCTCGTCAGAGCTTATCGGTCTTTGAAACGAACCAGCGGGAACTTGAAGTACTCCCCCCGTAGTTTTTGGTGGTTTTTGTGAAAACACTAGCACTAAAATTATTATTACAATAAATACAAGTATTACTCCGCCAACCATTGCGATGCCGGCTATTCCTGAACCGCCAGGAACAATGCTAATGTTTGAATCCTTTCCTGAATTATTTGAATCAGCGTTATTTGTGTCAGTACCGCCAGCACCCGAAACAATGCATGAGCTCTCGCCGGCTTTCCACACATTATTGCAACAAATTCCCACAACATCATAACATTGCCCTGCACAGGTCTTTCCAATACATACGCACCCGTGATCTTTAGGAGAATAGTCGTTGTTACATGAAATCTTTTCGCAAGTATCGCTAGCGCATTCTTCGTCGAAAGCACAGTCATTATCCGAAACGCACGAACCATCACCGGCATTTTGATCGGATACACAAGCACCGCTTACGCATGTCTTGCCACCGGAACAAGTTTCAACAGTTTTATTAGAATCAATTGATTGGCATCTTGAGGATGTAGTGCCTTTTGAAATGCAATTCCAATCCCTGTAAACTTGACGCACATCATTTCCCGAGCAAAATTTTGTTCCTACAAATGCAGAAGATCCGCAATTCGAATCAAAAGAGCAAGCGATAGTGGTGCTTGGAGGAGTCACTAGCGGGCATGCTCCACAATCAGAGGCACAAGAAGAGCAAGTCTCATTGTTGTTGCAGTTGCCGTCGCCGCAAAACATATAATCTTCTACTACCCCAGAGTGGGACAGGCCTGAAACTGCAAATGAGCTTGCTACAACAGCGCAAGATATTCCGCTTAATGTTCCCGGGCAAGGCATTCTTGTACAAGTTGATATGAGATTGTTTAAGTCAGGAACTTCCGAATTTGATACGCAGATAGCATTTGAGGAAGAATTTCTCTTTGGGAGGTAAACTGTCTTTGTTCCCTGTATTACAAGACCCTTTACTATAAGATAATTCTTGTTCGAATCAGCTGCGCCCGATTCCACCGTTGCGCCGAGCAAATTCAGATCTGATGAAGAAAAATTGTGGTCGAATGAAGCCACATCAGTCCCGGAAGAGGATTTTATTGCGACAACTTTCACACCGAAATAGTTCCTGTCTATCACAGAATTGTTGTCGATAAAAACATTTGCGGGAGCGCTTGTACCGTTGAATGTTGAAGGATTATAGATAGGAGAAGAGTAAATTGTGCACGCTCCGCTTACACAAAAAGATTTCTGTGCGCATGAAAGGTATTCTGTCTTGTTTGTGTATGCGCATGAAGAAGTCCATAGTCCCGCACTAGAACAAGTACCAGTCTGGCATGAATTTGAATTTGAACAATTTAAATCGCTAAAGCAGGAAATTGTAACACATGAAGCAGTATCACTACAAGACTTTCCAGTGCCACAACTTGAATTCACTGTTTTGTTTGTCAACACACATGTCGCATTCCAATCATTAGGACTAATACACGCAACGGTCTTGCATAAATTGTCGTTCACACACTCTGAAGT
The DNA here is from genome assembly GCA_038046585.1 of archaeon. Lineage (GTDB taxonomy): Archaea > Iainarchaeota > Iainarchaeia > Iainarchaeales > JAAZKV01 > JAAZKV01. The sequence goes on along the minus strand of JBBSVX010000025.1, from coordinate 5,694 downwards.
AAGTTTGCATGCAGGAACAACACAACTCCCGCTCGCGTCGCAAACCTTGCCTGATCCGGTTCCTCCGCAAGCAGTGTTTGGAGCAAGGCCTGCTATCTGCTGGCAGGTTGACCAAGCTCCACTCACGCATGTCTGCTGGCCTACGCCGCACTCGCTTTGTATTGTGCAGGATTGTGTCTGCCCATCGATGCAAGCACAGCCTTCATTAGATGCGCCGTCGCAATCCTCATCGAAAAGATTCGCATCGCATGCTTCAGTTGAAGACAAAACGCCCGCCTGTATAATACTCCAAGTACCCCACGTGCCAGTTCCGCTAGCGCAGATTCTTTTCTTTATCTCTTGCTCGCATAATCCTAAAGTTGTTCCGCTATACGCGTTCTCGTCTTTACCAAAAGGCCAGCACTCATAATTAGAACATGAGTTGGTGTCAGATCTACATGTCTGAGCGCAAGTGGTGTTAAGGTCCCAAGAGCTGTAGGCCCTTTGTGTGCAATCTGAAGATGCTCCCGAACATACTTTGTTGTATGCGCGCTGCATCAATTTGTTTGTGTCGCAGGAAAATTCCGTTGATACGGATTGTTCACATATTGTTCCGGATTGCTTGAATGCGTTTGATGCGCAGCAAGAATCGGTGTTCAAGCACTGCTTCGTTGAAGGGCAGTCAAAGGAGCATGTTGAGTAGATTTCATCATCCTCGCATGTACCATTGCCGCACTCTGATGCCGATGAGTAGGCATATATTTTCTCGAGACCATAAATGCTTTGCGTGAAAGAACGGGAATCAGTGTAAGTTACATACTTTAGCATGTTTGTGTCATATGTCGAGACTGCATAACCATAGTAGTTGTCTATGCTAGGGTACTGTGTTTCTGGATCAGGGCTAACAAGCACCGAAGGGTACCCTGTTGACATGAAAAGAATTAAATAATCTTTTTCTTTGCCAAGCGCTAAATCCACTAGGTCGCTTTTTACTGATATGCCCTCATTCACCATCACCGAAGGGTTTCCGCTAAAAGTTATCTGCTTGAGGGTCGAAGGAATGCAATTGAGATCGGATGCCCTCTGACACACATAAGCCGATTTGATTGTATAGTAATGATTGCTGTCGCTTGACGGCGACCCCTTGAAGTAAACGTAGAATTTTTCAGCGTCGGAAGTTATTTTTTCCACAAGAATTCTAGCGTGAATCGTAGAGTATGCCAAATAAGTATCCCCTCCATTTCCAAAAGGATCAGTGTCTTTCCACAAAAGCTTCGAATCGCGCTCAAGCGTCACGCTAAGGAGTGCATTCTGGAATTTGTTAACGTCAACAAGCGACGCATAAACCTTGTACTCGTTCTTCTTTATGAGAATTTTATGCGAGCCCGCAACGAGGTCTAGCGACAGAGGAGTTTTGCCCCTATAATTTCCGTCGACCCAGACTTCGGCTGCGTCCGGGTTCGAATTAAAATCAAGCGTTCCAGAGTTCACGTTCACGCAGTTCTTGTTAACATCAAAGCCCAAAAGTCCAGGGTTTGAGTCGTCGCAATCAATCGAGTTGTTCCCGCATGAAGAGGGACATGTTGCGGGCTTTGAGCCAAGACCCCAATTACAATATGTGTCATTGTCGTCATCGGCGCATCGCACAGCAGGAGATGTTGCGCCGCTCTTGATGAAAGGGCTTGTTACATAAAATACTTGAAAAGCATCCGTTGGAACATAAGCATTGAAGTAACCGTCTTCGCCCCAATCCGACCCCCAGCTGTTCTTCATTACCAATATTGTTCTACCTTGGGAGTCCGTCTCGTAGCCCACAAGCAAGGTCGCATGCGGAATAGTTATGTCCTCTGAAGGATTTACCGCGTAATAATAACTCGAAGCAAGAATGAGGGGCCCTTTTGTAATTAACATTGTCTTAAGGACATTCATATCGGTTACAGCCGAAAAATTGTCCGAGCCCACTGGAGCGAATCCGCCTATGGAATAGATCGGCTTTCCTGCGCAGGCGCTTGTTCCACCGGCGAGATCTTTGTTCTTGCATGCGGCACAATTTGTGTCTGTGATTGCACAGTTGCCGTTTGTCAACGTGAATCCGCTGCAGTTGACGCTTAACGCCGAATTGCATGTCGCATAATCAAGGGTTCCTGAACTTGAAAGGGAAAACGGAAGACAACTTTCATCGACAACCCCGGTCTTTTTCGAAAAGAGGAGCCACTGATAAGGATAGCCTCCGCTGCTGGTTGAGCCATAGCCGTAAGTGATACTATTGAAATAGAATTGATTGAACGATCCGCAATAGAATTCCTTCTCAGCAAGATCAAAACCAAGCTGACTGTTATAATACAAGTTGAATTCCGCTTCGACTGCAGCCGCGGATGCAAATGCCCAGCAAAGACCGGTCTTTCCCTGATCCCTTACAGGAGTAATCCAGTCTTTTCCGTGCCTCTGTCTCCAATCCCATCTTGAAGGAAGACTTGTAGCTGATGAGCCGCTTGAGGACGAGCCTGAACCGCCCAATGGCTCTGCAACCGATGGCGAACCATAAACTCCTTCTGAATAATACTCAAATCCGGGGGGCTGCGCGGCGCTTCCATCGCCAAACATTGCCTTCTTTTCAGAATAACTAAGTTTTGAAACGCTTGTTTCCCCGGCAACCCAGGTTTCGTTGTTCTTCTGCAAATTTGAATTTATCGCTTGAACAGCGCTCTCTTTCTGGCTTCTTTTCTCGCCAGACGAAATTGTTACCGAAGTAAACTTTATTTTCGATAGATCCCCAACATTAGTCTCTATCTTCAAACGCTTGGGATTGATTTTTCCGAGGTTGCATGTTTCGTTGCAAATAGAATCAAACGATGTTGAGCCTACACTGTAAAGGGGGTAATAAGCTTCAAATACTAAATACTCCTTTCCATCTCCGTCAACGAGAAGCACTCTCACATAATCCTCCTTGCTTGGAAGCTCAATCGACCCCGAAACAGAGAGGGCCGGGATTGTGATGGCTGAAAGATCAACACTGCTCAATAATACTGAAAGATCTATTTCGGTAGTGGTCACCGGAATAGGGATTGATGCCACTACAGTCGGTGAAGACTCGGCCGGATTGGAATTAGGGGGTGTTGAGCATGTTTCTCCGCAATCAAAAGGACATGAACAGTTAGCGAACTCTTTTTCCGAGCAAAGGTTGTCTCCGCAAACCGCAGTAGTTGAAGAAGAGCAACCTAAAATAAAGGCAAAGATTGTGAGAGCTATTATACAAATCAAAAAAGACTGATACTTTGCCGCCGACACCACAAAATCACTCGCATATATTACATACGCCAAATATTATATACTCTTTCAAAAGGTTTTCAAACTGCGTTTTTTGGAAAAATTAATTGTTTCTCACTCGCGGGTATCATCCTTTAGAAGAACAATAATAACAGTAATGAATGTTATAAAAAGAAGGGCGATTACTTCAACCCCCATCTCAGCAAGAGAAGCGCCTTTTACGATTACCCCTATTAATAGATTGTTTGCAAGCGTTAGAGGCAAAAATTCGCTTACCATCCTCATGAAAGGTTCCATGAATTCAACAGGAAGTATTATTCCGCTGAGGAAAAGCATAGGAACAATCAGAAGGAGCGATGAAAGAATCGCGGTGGACTGGTTCTTCGCGAAGAGCGAAATTATCATCCCAATGGAAATGAATGCGAGCGCAATAATTATCACTGCGAAATAAAGTTCTATTATCGAGAAGCTTGCAACAAGACCAAAACCTATCTTAGTGAACCCCATAATCGGAGCCGGAAGAGGAATGTTCGTAAACGCGACAATGAATATTATTGTGGCTTCTATAAGCGCCAAAATTAACTGACCTATTATCTTTCCAAATAACAAAACCATTTTGTGAGTGGTGCAAAGAGTCATTCTCAGAGTCACATTCTGGTTGCGTTCAAGTATCACAACAATTGCAGTTAGAAGCATGCAAGTTAAGATAAGCACAACAACTGTAGCATTTGCAACAAGTATTCCAAAAGGATCCACATTGAAAGCCTTGTTTTCATAGAACACAACAGGCTGGGCAAGTACGACTGGACTTATGGCAGAAATGTTACTTATCTCATCAGAAAAAGAGGAAAGCATTGTAAGAGAAGTCCCTAATTTTTCACTTATATCCTCCTTGTATAACCTGGCGTCAGAAATCAACAAATGAACTTCTTCAACCGATTCGCTAAAAACAGTAAGCTTGCTGTTCATATTCTCAAGAGCAGTGTTTGCAGAAGTAAGGCTCGTTTCAAGCGCAGCCTCATCCGTTTCAAGCGTCACCATCATGCTTTCAGCATCCTTCATTGATGTATCAAGGCCGTCAAGACTTGTGAGCGCGCTATCCATCGAAGTAATCGAAGAGTTGAGAGTAGAGTTCCAATCTTTTAGAAGCTGTTCCTGGGTTCGCATGGAGCTTAGAGAACTATCAAAAGATGCTTTCTGCTCTGCCGGAATATACGGGGAGATTGATTCTAATTGTGAAATTGATTGGTCTAGAGAAGAGATGGTAGAAGCGAGAGAAGTAGAAGTCGTCTTTAACTGTGACTGATACAAAAGTATTTGGGGTTCTATTGACCCAAGATCGGATTTTGCCTTATTAAAAGATGTCTTGAAAGTCGAAAACTTTGTTTTGAAGTCAGCGGTCTTTTGCTCGAGACTGTCAAGATTTGACTGCTGCTCGGAAAGTATTGTTTTTATTTCATCAAAATTTATCGCATTAAGATCTTTTTCGAGCTTATCAATCTTTGACCCCGCAGTGTTAAGCTTTGCCTGGAATTCCTTAATATTATTTACTTCAGAAGTAAGAGTACCTTCAAGTCCATTTACAGTGGTGAATATGCCTTTTAGTTTCTGTTGGGTTGCTTCAATCGTGATTCTTTGCATCACGGCCTTTGCTATTTCAAGGAAAAAACGAGACGCCATTAAATTTGAATTGTCATAATAAAGATCCACTTTCAATTGATCATTTTTTGTCGCGCCCGATATTCGAACACCCACAATGACTTCTTTTTTCTTTATCGCATCAAGAAGCTTATTCGCATCCCCATATTCAGTGAGCTTAATTTCCTTGTACTGACTAAGTTCGCCAATAATGTTTGAATCAAAAGAAAGGTCGTTCACTACCCCCGCATTGATGTTTGTCATCTTCTGGGGTTCAAGTCCTGTGAAAGCGGAACCCAAAAGAGCTATTGCAATGAAAGGATAGAGAAATATCAAGAGGAGCGCAACTTTTTGCGCCTTGATAAGAGAAATCTCTTTCCAAATTATTTCAAGGAGTCTCATTCGGACACCTTCATGTGTTCCCCGGTAATGTTGAGGAATACATCTTCGAGGTTTGGCTCTTTTGTTGTTGAGGAAAGTATAGTATATCCTTTTTCCATTATTTTGTTTGTGAGGCCGGTAATTTTTTCTATACTGTGAGCCTGTTCAAGCGGCAAGAAAATGATATTCCCTTTCGCAATAATATTCATCTGAACCGAAGAAGCCTTAATCGAAGCAAGATCTATATCCGAAAGAGGGGTAGCAAGCTGCATTATCACAACTTTTATTCCACCATATTTTCTCACAAGTTCTGCAGGAGTGCCCATCGAAAGAAGCTTGCCTTTTTTTAGGAGAACTACTTTTGTGCAAAGCTTTTCGGCCTCGTCCATATAGTGAGTGGTGATTATGATTGTTTTTCCTGCGGCTTTG
>JBBSVX010000024.1:6867-10342 GCA_038046585.1 archaeon | reverse complement strand
TTGTACTTGCCAGTATACAAAATAGTTGATCCGATTGACAAGGTTTTTCCCAGCTTTGCACTTGTATTAATACTTTTCTTGATCCTGTTCCTCATAATTTTTGGGATGATATTGTCAAGCATTCTTTTTGCAAAACCGACTTATGAAGCGGAAATATCCGTGCTTTCAGCAGCAGGTGCTCCAATTGCTGGAGTGACGCTTGAAGTCTTGACGGGGTGCGAAAGTGAAGACGGAGTCGATAGTTTTACCGGACAAACTGATTCAACGGGACTTTTGACGCTTCAAGTATGCAATACAACAATAGATGTCACTGCATCCAAAGAAAAATACAAAACTTTTGCAGGCACGATTAATCTTGACGAAGAAAAAAAGGGGCAAGTAAAACTCTCTTTGGCGGCAATACCCCAAAAACAAATGTATTCAAGAGTGACTGACAAGCAAGGCGTAATTATTACTCACGCAAATCTTGCAGTAAAATGCGCGGATGATGGAAATCTTTTCGAATTGACCGACCAGAATTCCAGCGGATTTAATTTTTTAACAATTTCAAATTGTTCTTCAATCCAGCTCACGGGAAGCGCTAGCGGATATAAGGAAACCACAGTAAACATTTCGATAAATGACGAGCGTTCAGTTGTTGCGCTTGAAAAATTGGTTCTAAAAGGAAAAGTTTCATTTGAAACAACCTGCCCCTCAAAAGAAGAGCCGGGCGTTACAATTCTTGTTACAAACAATGACACTAAGATAAAAAAAACTGTTTACACTGATAATCAGGGCGCCGCAAGATCGGAAGAATTTGACGTGGGGAGCTACTCTTTTTCCGCCTCGTCAATTCTGGGGGACTTGAACAACGGAACTTTTACTTTGGATGTTGATGAAAAAAAGACAATTCCTTTGAGTTTTCCAAAATGCTCTACTGATGCAAACGGAAACAGATTAGTTCCTGACAATAATGTGAGATACCTTTGGATAAAAACAGTGGATAGAAATTTTGGGGTAATGGGTGCAGATGTCGTATTTTATCTTGATTCAAATGTTATTGGAAACAAGTCCACTTCCACTTCAGGAGAAACCACAAAGCAGGCATTCAACATCACTTCACAACCCGCCGGTTCCACACTAAGGGCAGTTATTCAAAAAATAGGTTATCAGACCAAAGTTGTTACAGCCGAACTAAGGGCTGAATCAGCCGGACCACAAGTAGTTTCTATCTCTCAGGGCGGCGGAAAAATAAATGCAAAAGTTATTGACGATACTAATGCCGCGGTAAAGGATGCTTCAGTACTACTGTATATGACCGGGGTTCCGTTTGAAATAGATCAGGGAGTTACCGACAAAAATGGAATGTATTCGTTTGCAGGACTGCCAAACAGCACTTACAAGATAAGGGCTGTGAGCGCTAGCGACGAAGGAACGCTTGAAGGAATTATGCTCAACCTTAACGAGACAAAAGATGTTAATGTTAGGGTGATAAAAAGCAACGGGACAATTAGCTTTGAACTTTTGGATAAGGAGGGGGACAAAGTTGCTGTAACTGTAGATCTGATGGAAAAGGTCTCGGGCGTATTCAAGAAAAACGAATCTTATTATGCAAAAAGCGGATCATACTCTACTCCTTCATTAAAAGTCGAGACGCAGGTAAAACTTGCAATAAACGATTTGAACTTTATTCCAATGGAGAGCCCGATATATTCTATTGCAAAAACCACGGCTAAAAAAACATTGTATTTGAGAAAGAAAAGCGAACTTCCTAACGATAAACCCGTTCAAGTGTTCCTGGATAACGTTTACAAATCTGATCCAAGGTATGGCACAGTTCAGGGTGCAACTAGTATCATGGCCGGGACCGAATACTACTTTTACTTTACTGTTGTAATAACAGGGGAAGTTTTAGAAGATTTGACCGCAAATTTCTTTGTGGCGCCGGAAGACAGAAACACCTTGATATCCGACAATCCTTTTGTAATAAACGACGCTTTTTCAGTAGACGGAGCAAACAGGGTAATGTCAAGTAATATGATTTCCTCTTTTATTGATCCTGCAGATCAGACTTATAGAGTTGAAAGTGGCGCGAAGCAGGCGAATGTGCTACTACACTCTCAAAAAGGCCCCCGCGCTTTTCCCGTAATAGTGCGAGTAATGGTTGACGAGAACGTGACTGGACAAAAGACAAAAATATTTTTCGAAGCCATGCATGGCGCGGGAAAAAGCCTCAAATACTCAAAAGAATTCACCATAGGAAAATCTTTCTGCATTAAAGATTGTCCCGCATTCCTTTTCTCAAATTATGTAAAATGGGGGAGTAAGGCTTATGATGCAATCGAAGAAGACGAAGAGTATGTGATGCTCATAGGCGATTCATACACCTTAAAGACCGTTGTTGAAAATACAACCGACGAGCAGATAGGCGATGCGAATCTGAAACTTTATGTCACGTCCCAATACCTTGACAACCTCAAACTAGCCGGGGACAAAAATGAAGTTCTCTATCCAATAACTCTAACCCCTCTCTCAAGCTCTCTTGAAAAAGAAACTTCAGTTACTCCTATCAAATCATCTTCTTCAGCAAAAATCTATGAGAACGTTGCGAAAATTTCTGGAAATTTGGATGTGCTCGAAGATTATGAAGGGAATGAATGGTATGTGGACTTTGAAATTGATACCAAAGAAGAGTTGGAGATAATAATTACTCCTGAAGACTTGGATGCAAAAAGCGAGTATCCTGTGTTTTTGATGAAAACAAGATATAAGGATGGTCGAAAAGTTGTTCCTGCGCACTGGAGAGCTGAAGTATTGAATGCAGACGGCACTATTGGAGCTTTGATTAAAGAGGGAAATACCGATAAGAACGGACTTGAATGGACGCAACTAGATTTGAAAAATCTTGTGGGCGGGACAAAAGTACAATTCTATGCGTGGGATGATAATGGAGCAGTACCTGCGACATTTGTAGTTGAACTTGACAGCTGGCCTTCAATTCCGCAAGACCCGGCCCCTTTTGAATGCCTGACTGCTTATATTGGCGCAACAAAAGTGGCGGATATCAATTATCCTCAGCTTCCGCTTGTAATAAATGCTTCAACAACTATTTCAATAAAATCTGATTGCAATGAAAGCAGATTGTTTTACATAGAGTCTGACGGTGCTGAAGTTGTTCCAAAGCAAGACACAATCGCCGCAGGTGCAACACAAACAATTACAATTACAGCAAAACCAAGATATGATTCTACAAATACAATTTATTTGCTTGGAGCATATCCTCTGCAAATAATGAGCGTTGGTGCATCAACTTATTCCCAAATAGGGAAAATTGACATAGTTATAAGCGATTCATCTTCCTGCTTCTCTCTTAACAATGCAATATTTGATCTCAGGACGGCAAGTTCCCAAAGCTCATATGTAGACAACAAGTGCTTTTCTGGAAGAAAAGATAATTTCTATCCATAAATTATCAGACAAAGACTTAGCTAAAAAA
>JBBSVX010000024.1:0-6857 GCA_038046585.1 archaeon | reverse complement strand
CTATCCTCAAATGAATATCGGGACTGAAAGTGTTACTCTTGATTATGACAAACCCGGAAATCCTGATACAATTTATATGGCTCCTGTTGTTGAAGGGCACGCGGTTGAAGCAGTTATTTATTGTTACCTCTGGGCGAAAAATGGCGCCCAATCTACAAACGGGGAGAGCTGTTCCGCTACAACAAATAAAGATTCTTCCTACCTTATAACCGTGGATGCAGAACTTGCGACCCTTGAAGAAGCCACAGAAATTTGCGAAGGAATCATAACTGAGCTTTCAGAAGCGGAGCCGGAACCAAAACCAGAACCGGATGTTCCTGAAATACCAGTTGATCCTTCCTATTCTTGGAACCCGAGCGATATAATAGAATCGGGCGGATCAAGATCTACAATAATCACCGACGTGAACGGAGAGCTTTCTTCAAAAGATAAGCCAAAATCAAATTCTAAATTATCTTTTGAGGGAGATTGGACGAGCCAATCATCATGGTTTGTAAATCCTGCGGTTGGAAGCATATTCAGCACTTATCCTGTTTATGAAGTTCAAAGAGTTCCTGAAGGAACCCCTCTTCCAACCGGAATAACTGACGCGCAATGTTATGGCGATCATCCTTTCCCTTGGATTGCATCTCCAAGACCTCCCGGATGGAGTGACTGCGAATACCCTGATTGCTGGGTTGGCGGAATAGAGAATGATCTTGGAAGAATTACAATTCTAGCAATGGCAGCACCAGTGCCTGACAAGGGGGACATTGCAGCTCTTGTTGGAACCGTGGCTTCAAGCGAAGAAGCTGCAACTTCACAAATAAGAATGTTTACAAAAGGACACGATTACAAGGTTGGATTTAGCGATCGTAAGCGAAACGCACTACTTGCGGTACAAGACGAGTTTGCAAGAAATCTCGCGTTTGAAAGAGAAAAGAAACAAACTTGGACAGGAGAGACCGCAGAAATACCTGCAATTGAAACTACAAATTATACTAATGTCGGGTCATATGCAGGAGCAACACCCGTTCCAGAATGGACCGAGGAAAGCACTGTGTCTGGTATGGAGGCTGGAGACTCCGTTATTCAGGGTGATGGAACATTGCTTTCCGTTATAGGTGCAGCAGGAGTTGGGTTCATCCCTTTCGAATACGGCACGAGCTCAGAAAGAGGAGCGATGCCGATAGGCGATCCAAATGATCCATACATTGAGTACGATTCATCCGGACTTGTGATGTATGTTCTTAATCCGGCTTCAATTCCCCAAGGCGTAGAAGCGCTATTAAGAGATGGGCAAGTATGGGCGAAATATAATGGGGTTCCGGAAATAGACAGCTCAAGAATAAATTTCACTTTGACTAGATCCGCATTGCTCGGAGATGAGTACGCAATACTCACTGTAAAAGATTGGACTAGTGGAAGTGCGAAAGAAGAGAGAGCATTCCAAGTAAGACTGATGGGCCCACCTACATCCTGCTATTCAAGCGACGGGACTCCTGGAGTTTCAGGCGAGGATTATTTGCCAAAAGTTCTTTTCGATTGGCAGTGGGGAAACATTGATTATGAGTCATGCGATTCTGAAAACAGTCATTACTTTTACTGCGATGCTACGCAATTCACTGTGAGCATGTTTGACAGACTTAACAAGATAGAAGCAAAATTAAGAACCGGAAGCTACACCGATGCGACAGCTTACACGGCTTTTTATGCATACTTGGTGAAAGACAATTTCTCAAAAGAATTCTTAGCCGACTTTGATGAGTTCTATTCGACCGAACTCGCGAACGCCGATTCTTATTTCAATACTGCGGGGACTGTCAAGGGATATGACCAGTTCATAACCGGCAACAGATTAAATTTCAAGGTCAGAAGCGGAGGGGTAATCACTGGAACACAGTTGCCTTACGGCGGACTATATAGAGTTGAAATAGGGTTAGTCTATGACAACGTAAACACTGTCGGTCTCTTTGACAATAACTTAGTGAATGCTACAGTTACTGTCACGCTTGAAGCAGTAGAAAAAGCCCCCAGCTATAATCCGTTCTATGAAACTCCTTTTGATGGCGGAGTAGGATTTGTCGATGGCGTTTCAAATAGAGAAAATTATGGTACCGGCATCTCGGGCGGCACGCTCAAACTAAACGAATCTACAAATTCGTATCCTTACACCGGCGGAATAAAGTCTCTAAATTATACTACTAATACAAATCTTGCCGAACTAAATACCGGGACAGTTTTTGAATATGATTTGACTAACAGCACCCTTGCATTTAATCCTGCACAACCCACTCCCGCAATCATAAAAATAACAGGCTCGGCTGGAACCGTATATGCCCAATACACTATCCAAGGAACAGGTGCAAGTACTGCGCCTGACAAGGAATGGTACATGACAAGTTCCACTATGGGTGCTTCGGAGAAATGTGAAGACTTTGCAGGAGACCAGGGGCGAAGATTCAACGAAAGTGGCGGGTCAAGCGGAACAAAAACATTATCCTGGAATGGCTCAAAATCAGGGACAATCGGACTTGGAACAGTATTTTACACTCCAAAAGGAATGGCAGATCCCCTAAGAATAACTCCTTTGAACGATTCGATTGTGCAATTATACTCGCTTGACAACTTGCAAAATTCCACTACTGTAATGTTAAACAACTACGATGCTGCACTTTACACACAATATGACACCCTTCAGGGAATGATAGATATGATTGGGGACGAGAAACTTTGCATGAGCCAATATGCAAGCGAAAACATGAAAGTATGGTGGCACCCTGAATACTTGGAAGAATTGTTGTTTGATGATATAGAAACCGATTTAGGCCATGGTTGCGACAACGGCTAAAAAGCTTATTTTAGCCTCTTTTTTAGTGCCCAAAAACATTATTAATGAATAAAACCTAGTTCTATGCACTTAGTAGGGTGAAATGGCAGTGGGCATACTTGATTCGGCAAAAAATGTTTATTATGCTCTGGAAGACAAATGGTACAATTTCTTAGACAAGGTAAACAACTACATTCCTATCTACAAAGTAGTTGACCCCATCGACAAGGTCTTCCCCAGTTTCGCACTATCCCTCATTCTTTTCGTCCTATTCCTCATCATATTGCTTGCGTTTTTGGTATCGACGTTCTTCTCTTCGACGGGGAATTATTTGGCGGAAGTTACCGTATTGTCAAGCACAGGAAAACCCATCGAAGGAGTATCCTTGATAGTCCTAAATGGGTGTCGTCTTGAAAGCGGAGAAATCCAATCAATCGCGAAAAGCACCGATTCCAACGGAAAAGCCGAGTTTATAGTGTGTGACACTACAATAGATGTCAAGGCCGTGAAAAGCGATTACAAAACATTTGAAGACACGATAGATCTTGATGAAGAGAACAAAGCACAGATTAGACTCTCTTTTTCAGCATTACCTTCAAGGAAAGTTTATGCCGAAGTAGTTGATTCGGAGAACCAGACAATTGAGGGCGCTGACCTTGAAGTAAAGTGTCTTGACACAAATACAAAATTAAATTTTACCGATCAGAACTCGAGCGCATTCACATTCAACACTCCTACTGGATGCGCCTCAATACAGTTCACAGGCAGAGCGTTTGGATACGAAGACAAGACTCAGAACATGTCTTCAGCTGACGCAAGGGCAATAATAATTCTCGATAAGATTGTTCTCAAAGGAAAAGTGGATTTTGAAACAACTTGCCCAACCAAAAATGAGCCGAGCGTTGAAATAGTAGTCACAAACCTTGACACGAAAAACAAAAAAACAATTTACACTGATAGTCAGGGCACTACAAGACAAGAAGAGCTTGATGCCGGCGAATATTCCTTTAGCTCACTTTCTGATGCGGGCGACTTGAACACAGGATCCTTCACTTTGGATGTTGAAGAAAGAAAGACAATCAAAATAAGTTTTAAGAGATGCTCAAGCGACGTGAACCCTGACGCAGACAGCAATACAAAATATATGTGGATAAAAGCAGTGGATGGAAATTCCGGAGTGATGGGGGCATCAGTAGCATTCTACGTTGACGGAAATATCCTTTCTACAAAAACAACTTCTACAAACGGAGAAACAACAAAGCTCGTAATCAACCAGTCCACAATTCCATCCTCGGGAACATTAAGGGCGGTAATAAGCAAGATAGGCTACCAGATAAAAATTGTTACGGTTGAACCAAGGTTACTTTCGCAGGGCGCCCAAGTAGTATCAATCTCTCAGGGCGGCGGAAAAATAAATGCGCGAGTTATTGACGATACTAATGCCGTGGTGAAAGATGCCTCAGTATCGATATACATGACTGGATTTCCAATGGAACTAGGGCAAGGGACAACAGACAAGAACGGTCTTTTCCAGTTCACCGCCTTGCCTCAATCGACCTACAAAATAAGGGCTGTGAGCTCCAAAGACGAAGGAACGCTTGAAGGAATCAACCTTAATTTGAATGAAATAAAGGATGTAAATGTAAGAGTGATAAAAAGCACCGGAGGAATTGATTTTGAGTTCATCAACGAAAGCGGATCCAAAACCGCTGTCGGCGGAGACTTGATGGAAAAGGCATCAGGAGTATTTAGAAAAAACGAATCATTCTATGCGAAAAGCGGATCATACTCCACTCCAAAATTAAAAGTTGAAACAGACGTTTATGCTTCATTGACTGATCTTAATTATATTCCAATAGAAAGCCCAGTATATACAATAACAAAAACCACTGCGAAAAAGACCCTTTACTTAAAATCTATTGCAAATTTGCCTAATTCAAATTCTGTACAGGTGTTTTTGGAAAACGTTTACAAATCCGATCCAAAATATGGGTCTGTTCAAATTACTGACCAAATAATGCCCGACACAGAGTACTACCTTTATTTTACAGTAGTTATAACGGGCGACACTACCGCCGATCTTACGGCGAATTTCTTCGTGTCCCCTGAAGATAAAAATTCCCTTATAGCCGATAATCCTTTCGTGATAAATAATGCGTACTCCACTTATGGGTCAGACAGAATAATGTCAAGTATGATGTATTCAAAAATAATCGATCCTGCGAATGAGACTTATAGAGTTGAAAGCGGCGCGAAGCAGGCAAATGTGCTGCTGCATTCCCAAAAAGGTCCTCGCGCTTTTCCCGTGATAGTGCGAATGAAGGTTGACGAAAATGTTTTGGGCCAGAAAGCAAAAATATTCTTCGAAGCAATACATGGCGATACAAATAGTTTGCGATATTTCAAAGAATTCACAATAGGCGAAAAGTTCTGCCTCTCTGATTGCCCAGTATTTTTATTCAACAATTATATCCAGTGGGACAGTAGCACAGATTCCATAGACCGAAATTATGTCGCCATCGGGGAAGACAGATATGTGGCGCTCATAGGCGATTTTTATACTCTCAAAACTTCGGTACAAAATGCAAGCGATGAGGCAATCGGCGACTCAAATCTTCGACTCTATATCACTTCCCAATATCTTGACAACTTGAAAATCGCTAGCGACGCGAATGAAGCGATATATGGAATAACACTTGCGCCGCTTTCAACATCTTCCGAGAAAACCACTTCGCTTACCCCAATAAAAAGCACCTCATCTGCAAAACTTTATGAAGCAGTATCAAAAATGTCCGGCAATGCAGATTGGCTAAAAGGGTACGAGGGAAATGACTATTACATGTCGCTTGAGGTTGACACCAAGGAAGAACTTGAAATACTTTTAAGCCCCGAAACGCTTGATGGACGCTCAGAATACCCTGTGTTTGTAATAAAGACAAGATATAAGGACGGCCGAAGAGTTGTTCCCGCGCACTGGAGAGCCGAAATACTTAATAGCGACAATTCTATCGGGGCGCTAGTTGCCGAAGGGACCACGGATATTAATGGAATGGATATCACCCAGTTAAGCCTGCTTAACATTGATGGCGGAACAAAAATACAATTCTATGCTGAAGACGAGAACGGAGCAAAGCCGGCAACGCTCTCTGTTACTCTTGGATCTTGGCCTTCCATACCCGAAGATCCTTCTCCTACCGAATGCTTGACCGCTTACGTTGGAGCAACAAAAATAATGGATATTGATAATCCTCAGATTGCGCTAAAGAAAGATGAACTGTCGACTACCGTTTCAATTAAATCGGATTGCAACGAAGAGAGAATATATTATATAGAATCGGATGGTGCTGAAGTCGTTCCAAAGCAGGCAACTATTGCTGCAGGCACAACACAAACAATTACAATTACAGCAAAACCAAGAATGGATTCGACAAACAACCTCTATTTGCTCGGAGCTTATCCTCTACAAATAATGAGCATAAGCGACGGAGCCTATGCCCAGATAGGATTTTTGGATGTAGTGGTGAGCGAGGGCTCTTCTTGCTTCACTCTTAATAACGCAGTATATGATTTTACACAATCAAGTTCCATAAGCTCTTATGTTACAAATAATTGCTATTCTGGAAGATTAGACAATTTCTATCCTCAGCTTGACATAGGCACGAACAGCGTTACACTTGATTATGACAAACCAGGAAATCCTGAAACTGTTTCTTTCGCGCCAAAAGTAGTTGGATCCGCGCTTGAAGGAATCATTGAATGTTATATTTGGGTTACAAGAATGGCACAATCCACACAAGGCGAAAGTTGCGGAGATACAGTAAACCTTGATTCCGAAGTAATGTTCAAAACTGGCGCAACCGATGAACCATTCACGCTAGAAGATGCGACTGCAAAATGCGAAGGACTTGTGGAGAAATATAATAGCGCGGAAGATGTGGCAAAAGAAGAGCCTGAGCCTTCGACGATTCCGGGAGTTGATTGGAACAATTGGACCCCTTCCTCAACTATTGATTCTGGAGGAGACAGTTCAGATATAATTAGCGATGTG
>JBBSVX010000023.1:0-10659 GCA_038046585.1 archaeon | reverse complement strand
TGGCGTACCGAAGAAATTCGGACAAGGGATGATAAGCTCTTTAGTGCAGGTTGACGAGCACCCGTCTTCGTCAGTTGTTCCGCCGTCATCACAGGCCTCAGTGCCTTCTACAATTCCGTTTCCGCAAACAGGTCCGGGTATTGCATCGCAGTATCCTTTGCCGTTGAACGCCGCATTATCATAAAGGTCCCTTATTTGCTGGTCGGTCAGCGTTTTCTTAAAGATTGCGAACTCATCCATCTTCCCATCAAAAACATAAGATCCGGGTGCGCCTTGGTAGGTTCCTAGATAAAGCTTGTCCACAAGCCCTGCCAGCGTATATGCTGGGCCATATGCGTCGATTCCTATGAGCTGGCCATCAACATAAGTCTTCGCCACATTGTTGTCAAATGTTAATGCCAAAAATTGCCACTTGCCGGGAACTATCTGACCTCCAGTTGCACCGGGCTGGCCGTTTTGTATGTAAAAATTGTAATTGCTTGCTGAAAAACTGAATTGAATCTTTGCTCCGGTAAAGTTTTCTACAAGCCTTGTTGATGTTGGGGGAGTCGCTAAATCTGAATTCACCCACATAAGGATCGTGAAATTTCCACCTATATCGAGCGAAGGCGTGAGAATATAATCCCCTATTCCTCCGAAGTCCATTCCCTTGCCTTTCTTCCCCTCAATTGAAATTGCCCCAGTTATGGTTCCGTTCTTATCATTATAATAATCTCTCGCGGTGCCGTCATCAAAAGTGTAATACGCTAGCATATTTCCGTCGCAAAAATTTGTATAGCATTGGGATACATTGTATCCGAGACAATTCGAATTGCACGAAATATTTCCGTCGCTAAAACCCTGAAGTCTGCACGTCTGGTCGCTTATGGCGTTTTGGTCGCAAACTTCGCCGGCATCAATAATATTATTTCCGCATCCCGCCATTGTGCATCCGTCAGTGTTGAAATCAGTACAATCAGAATTGCAGGCGAGAGCCCCTGAAAAGAACCCTTGTGTGGCGCAGGTTTTACTATTGAGGAGCGCGCCATCGCAGGCTTCGTGGCCTGTAATCACTCCGTCGCCGCAAACATCTGTCTTAAATGTGGCTGCTGGGAGAGAATAATTATAATCTTCGCAGAGGAAAGAAATGTCAACGTCATAGGTTAAGCTCTTTTCAAGTCCGATTAAGGCTTCGTAATATATTGTGACGGATCTAATTACGTTTGTTCCTTGGATGCAGCTTTCTGATGTTTCGAGTATGAATCTAAACTCGTCGCCGGGAAATAATTGCTGGCTAAAATTGGAATTGACTTCGCCCACTTTTATGCCTGTAATCGATATTGCTTCGCCGGTGTTGTTTTTCAAAAGCAAGAGGTATTTCCCATCTGTGGAAACTATATTATCTTTGAGCCCTATTGCACTAGAAATAAGATCAATTCGATTAGATGTTTCCTGAGTTGTTCCTGGCGAAGCTATTCCTGCAATAAGTGCTACTACAACAAGGGCAACCACTACCACTGCAGCTATGATTACAAGGTACTCGATTGTTCCTTGTGCTTTTGAATGGCTCATTATCCTACTAATGCTTTAAAGGTTATAAATTAATCTAGTAATGAAGATAAAGAAAAAAAATGAAACATGACTCCAATAGGAGTCAAGAAACTGTTTATTTTGCGCTTGTTATCTTATCTTCGAGTTTGCCAGTTCTGTATCTGCGCATTCTCTTTCTCGTTTGGCGCGCCGTTCATTACAACCGAAGCTATTAGGATTGCAGCTATAATTATTACTAGGAGCATTCCTATTCCTAGTGGCAATTGTGCAAGGCCGAATAGTCCTGCGAGGCCAGCAAGTCCTGCGCCTTCGCTTCCCCCGATTGTAGAGAAGTCTGCGCTGATTTTTTCGTTGTCAGCCATGAATGTGGCTTTTCCGCTTCCAGGCAATGCGTTAGTCCCAGGAGTTAATTTGAATTCTATTGTGTTCTTTCCAGGCGCAACAACTATTTGTCGATCTTCTGCGCTCCATCCCGCAGGAGTTTCTATCTGGAGAATTCCTGTGAACACTTTGTTTGTAGGATTGTTTATTGAGAGCACTACTTTTGTAACGTTTCCGTCAACTTTTGTAGCTGCGCTCATTGTCATTTGCGCGATTGTTCCTTTCGCAGTGTTTGAAACTGTTATTGTTGTAGGAGTTATTGTGCACCCGCTTACTTGTGCTCTCAATGCAATTTCTGAAGTGGGCTTTTGGATGTTGAATGAGATGTCTCTGCTTATCGAGCTATTCATCGGTAACACTATTACTGTTGGTGATACGTCAAGTTCTGATTCAACATATATTGTTGCTGTTTGAGAAGTGTTGTTTGTTATTGTGATTGGCACAAGTCCATAATTCTCTACGTTCACATGAGCCGAAGCCGATATTGAGAATCCTGCGCATGTTGAGAATGATGCGCTCGAGGCTGTGTTTGTCACATTTCTTACGAGCGTATTGAAATCCGCGCTCTTTATATCAGTGAACTGGCAGTATGTGCCGTCGCTGAATGTTCCTTTAGCCGTGATTGTATTTTTGTAATAATTATCTGAAGTGAGACTAGGAGTCTTTACGTTAAACACTATGTCCGCTAGTTCTCCAGGGTACGCGTATTGTTCGTTATAGAATTTTGACAATTCTATTCCGTTTTGCGTGTATGATAAATCAAGAAGTTCGAAGCGGTACACTCCGTTGTTCTTTAAGTATATTGTTTTTTGTGTTGTTGTTCCTTCATCAACTGCGAAATCAGTTGCCGAGAATGCGAGATCCGCACATTTTGATGGAGTCGTTGTTGAGGTTGTTGTTGTGCCTGTTCCGTCAAGCACGTTTACATCAAAATTTTTGTTTCCGATTGTAGTGTTTGAACAAAATGTCGAGCCAAGGTATCCTGACACCGAGTATGTTCCAGTAACTATTGTGTTTGTTGATACTGCTCCGGCGTTAAGTGTCACCGATACGTTCTTCGTAGTGTACGCAGGCACAGAGCTTTCATAGCTTACTCCGCCCGAAGATATCAAAGCTGTTGAGAAGCTTACTCCAAGCGAACTAAGGCTAAATGACTGATTTGTATTGTTCGTTATTGTAAATGTTTTTGTTGATGAAGTGTTTTCATAGAGGCTGTATGGTTGTGCCGCTATTGTCAATCCCGTACAAGTGTTGTTTGTAAGGTCAACATAGGAATCCATTGATTTTATTTGAAGGTCGTTGACATCTGTTATTACTCCGGTAACCCTATATCTTGTGTAATTAGAGCTTACTGAGAAAGCGTTAGTCCAGGTGAAATTAAAGTCTCCTGTTCTTATCGCAGTAGTCTGGGTGGAAGTACTTGCTATGTTTGTCCAGTACCCTGTTGAAGAATCGTATCTGTAAATGAAGGCTGTTGCTTTGATGTTTCCGTTGCAATCTGAGCCTGAGTAGGAGCTGATGTTAAATAGTTCTGAAACGTTGATATTTGCTCCGTTTTCGGCTGTGATGTTTTGCGATGGGCCTGAAGTCGGGCTTTGTAATTCTACCCTTTCGCTTCCGATTGTTATTGTGCAAGCGTAAGCTGTACTTGCCAAGGATATAAGCAAAATTACTGCAAATACTATTGCAAATTTATTAAATCCAAACGACATGGACTCACCTTCCTAAGTACTTGCTGTCGGCTACCTTTAAATACTTTTCGCTTATTAACGGGACAAAGTTACTAGCTATTGGATCTTTTGACGAAAAATGAGGCCAAGTAGGGTTTTTTAGCATTCTTAAAAGTGAATGCCAAATGGGGGGTAAAATCACTTTTTCTTTGAGAAAAATGGTCTTTTTGGAGCGTTCTTTTCCACCACAACCCCAGTGTGTGTCTTGCCAGATAGGGACGCATAAAGCGAGGTTATGAAAAAGGATCCTACAATTACGGCATATGCTGAAAAGACATAGATCGGCAAAGAAAGCACAATATATATCGGATCAACTGATAGAGCTAGATCAGATATTCCTGGATTTATCAACGTAGCCACTGCAGAATATACTTGAGCCAATATCGAAGCAGCAAACATAAGAATAGTCAGAAGTACGCTTAGCACTATTGTGGCGACAAATAATCCAAGCACTTGTCCTTCAGTTTTAGTCCAGGAAGCCTTGCATGAATCAATCACCCCGAGATCTTTTTCAACAAAAATTATTGGGGAAAACATTAATCTTAGCGAGTTATAATAGAACACAATCATGTATGCTGCGAACACTATTGCGCCAAGCAACACCAGTGTCATTCCAACAAAAACTAATCCCATATTTGCCTGGAATAATACTATCACTGCTATTCCTGCTATTAGCAATAATGCAGAAACTGCCAAGATAACAAGCATTTTTAGGTTGAATACGGAGAAGAATGCAAAGAGCGTAACGCAAATGTTTACAACTATAAGTTTTAGCGCGCTCATTATTCCGACTTGAGCTTTAGGGATGAATGACTTCATTTCAAGCGCCCGAAAAATGGCCATCACATCAATTAAATTTACAATTATTGATTGGATTATTGCTAGTGCAATTACCATCACAAAAAAGTATGCCAAAAATCCGATAGCGGCTGACATGTTAGAAGTCAGTGCAGCCATGCTTGACGGATTGTCCGCGTAAGGCTTAAACAGCATGAAAACTGCCGCGGTTAAAACAAGCGACATCACAACAATAAATAAGGCAAGAAAAGCTACAAGCTTCAAAGTTCTTTTGTCTTTTAGCGGTTCAACAAAACCGAAAATAATCGCGTCAACGCTTCTAGTTAAAATAGTTTTAAGTGTGTTTTCAATGGTCGCCAAACGCATCACCTTGACTAGTCTTAGGAGTTAAGTTGTTTTTAACGCTTTCTTTTTGATTAGGGTTAAAAAGAAGAAAACGAGCACATTACCCTTTTACGCAAACAATCGGTTTTAACCGAGCGACTCTTTCGGAGATTCCTGCCCCTTGCATTATGCCCACAACCCCTTCGATGTCTTTGTATGCTCCGGGAGCCTCTTCAGCAATTCCTTTGATGGATCTGCTTTTGACAATTATCCCTTTTGCCGCTAAGTCAGCAAGTATTTCTTGTCCGGTTCTTTCCTTTAGCGCCCTAGTTCTTGACATTAATCTTCCCGCACCGTGAATTGTTGAGCCGAAGGTTTCTTCCATAGCCTTATTTGTTCCCTTGAGAATGTAAGAATGTGTTCCCATAGTTCCGCCGACAAGCACCGGTTGTCCCACTTTTCTGTATTTTGTTGGAACCTCTTCTCTTCCCGGACCAAATCCGCGGGTTGAGCCTTTTCTTTGAACTAAAAGTTTAGTTCGCTTCTGTCCAACATTATGTGTTTCTTCTTTTGCAGTGTTGTGGCCGACATCGTAAAGTGTTTTCACTTCATCTTCATCAATGCCAAACACTTTTGCAAACGCTCTCTTCACAAGAACTCCTATAACTTGTCTGTTTGCAAATGCAGCGTTGCATCCCGCTTTAACTGCGGAGAAATATTTTTGTCCTTCTTCGCTTGCAATCGGGGCGCAAACCATTTCTCTATCGGGCAAAGAAATATTATATTTTTTAGCAGCGGCTTCGAGGAGTGGAATATAATCTCCGCCTATTTGGTGCCCGAGTGCGCGCGAGCCGCAGTGGATGCTTATAGCAACCCCGCCTTTTGCTAGGCCATAAGCTTTAGCGGCTTCTTCATCAAAAACTTTTTCAACTTCCTGAACTTCACAGTAATGGTTGCCCGATCCAAGCGTTCCGATTTGTTTGTATGCGCGCTCTTTTGCTTTCGCAGAAACGTTTTCTGAATTAGCTCCGCTAATACAACCTTCTTCTTCAATAAATTTCAAATCGTTTTTTGTTCCAAATCCGCGAGCAACAGCAAAAGCGGCGCCTTTTTCCAACACCTCATCCATTTCGCCCGAATTTAGTTTCAATTGTCCTTCGCTTCCAATTCCTGCAGGAATATCCTTGAACAGTGTTTCCGCGAGCTCTTTCTTTTTTGCTTCAACTTGCTTTGCACTAACTGGCGCAACGAGCGAATGAACTCCGCAGTTGATGTCGTATCCAACCCCGGCAAAAGTAATTACTCCTTCTTTCATATCAAAAGCATTGACGGATCCAATCACGGCACCATACCCCACATGCACATCTGCCAAAGCAAATGAATAATTCACTACCCCCGGTAGAGACGCCATGTTTTTTATTTGATTCACAGGATTCCATTGGGGATTAGACTCAGAATCGCTTTTCAGCTGGCTTATTATCTCTTCGTTGCCAATAACCATTCCCGGTACACGCATATTCCCTTCTTTTGGGATTTCGTAATGAAACCTATCAATTTTTTTTATTTCAACAACCATAAAAATCACTTTTACTAAATCAAACATCAATAATGCATTGTGCAACCCATTTTCCGTCTTGTTGTTTTTCAACAAGGAGCTGAGAGTAGGTCGCCGCCTTCGCATCAGTTTTAGGAGCGTGTTTCTTTGAATCAAATTTTTCCCCAAACACGACTCCTTCAAGCGCATATCCTTTTCCTTCAGTAAGTTCAGTTATTTTTAACCGAAATTTTGAGTAAACCATTTTTTTTGTATCCTTCAAAAACAAGAGTTCGTTTAAGTATGCTACAAGGAGCGCGCCAAGATCTGTTCCGCTTGCTTTGAATTTCGCGCTCTTTATCGGTTCCACTCTTTTTGTATTAACCATTGCTTCAAAAAGCGCATGACCGCATTCTTCAAAGGCTTCTTCGCGCGTAACGCCTATGCCGCGAACACCGATATCAGCTTTGTGTTCAAATAGTTCGAACAAAGAAATCACTAATAACTATTTTGGTTGAAAAGGATTATAATTAGATTATGTTTATAAAAAAAAGAATTGGCCCCTTTAAGGGGCCCAAAATCATCTTACTGATCTTTTGGAGCGTCAGGCGAGATTGTCACCTTTTTGGCCATGATAAATCCTGGCACGCTCGAGTTCGAGTTATATATTTCGGCAAGCAGCGTGTATGTACCGTTTGGAAGCTCTTCATAGAATGCGGGAGTGCTCACAGCAAATAGGTCATTTACTATATTGCTCGCATTTATGATTGACTGGAATCGACTCACATCAACTATTTCATTCTTGTCGTTGAGCATTACGGCAGAGATATACTTGCCCGACACAGAAGTTCCGCTAATCTTATAGGAATATCCCTCTACTGCGGTCCCGTATGAATTCAACGTCGCCTTGGTGAGTTCGCCTGCAGTCACAGTGTATACTTTGACTTTCTTGGTGTACTCGATGTCCCGCAGCTCGTCCGGACCGATATTTATTGTCTTGGTCAAGTAGGTGCTTGATTTCGCCGACCCTGAATTATACACTTTAGCTATTATTGTGTATGTCCCAACTGGAAGCTCTTCGTACAATGCAAGAGAATTTTGTGTTGAGAACTGCACTTCCCTGATGGCGCTTATGGAGAGTGAGGATTGGAATCTGCTCACGTCGACAACTTCGTTCTTGCTATTGAGAACGGTTATTGAAACATATTTTGATATTGCCTGTTCGGCGACTGTGTCGTTTTCAAACCTCAATCTGATGCTTGATGCACTTGTTCCGTAGCTGTTAAGCTCTATCTTTTCTACCAGAGCCTTTACTTGCCCGAGCATTATCGAATCCGTCGCGGTGAATGATTCTATCTTTCTTGGATAGATTATCTTCTTGTCGCTATCCGGGCCTATGGCTATGTCCTTAGTTAGGTATGTGCTCGTATCGGTCGAGCCTTCATTGTAGATCCCTATTTTCACTGTGTAAGTTCCCGACGAGAGATTCTCGTAGAGGAACAGAGATGAGAAGGTTGCAAACTGCAATTCCTTGATGTTGCTCACTACGAAGAAGGGCTGATATTTGCTTATGTCAATCGTTTCGCCGTCAGCGTTTAGAATGCTTACGGAGACTTTCTTTGAGATTGACTGTTCAACATCTGTTTCGTTATCAATCCTTAGCTTTATTTCGCTAACAGCTGTTCCGTAACTGTCAAGTTCTATTTCTGCGATGCTCACGTAAACATTGCCCACCTTAACCCTCTCGATTACAGGTTGAGTTACAACGTTATTGTCAGTTGGAGTGGTGTCATCCCCATTATCCTCTCCGTTGTCATCCCCACTGTCAGTTCCATCATCTCCGTTGTCATCATCAGAATCTGCGCTCGTAGTGTTTGTGTCTGTAGGCGGAGTTGAGTCATCATCCCCGGAATCTGTTCCGCTTGATCCTTTCTTGTATGCACACACCGTCTGCTGAGTGCTTGCGTTTATCCATACATAAAGCTCAAGGCTTGTATCCGGATCTGTAACTCTCACATAGTAATGATCTGTTTTTGCCAAATTTACGTCGCATTGTGTTTGTATTGTACTTGCAATTGCGTCCATCTGGTCGCTGTTCATCAAAGTTACTTTTATTTCAGCATTAGGATGATCTACGAGGAATTGCTGAACTGTAGGGTCAAGTTTCGCTATTGCCGAAAGATCACCACTCCCAGTGCACCCAAACAAAAAAAGCGCAAAACCCAAAAGTACTGATATTGAACCTAAAACCTTATTCATCAAATCCACCTAATCCCTTTATTTTGATAGATAATGATTTGGGTCATTAATAAGGTTTTCTTTTTTGCTTGCCAAGTTTAGCCTTACGTCAAGTGTTTGTTTAAAGGAAGGCATACGCCAACCTAA
Organism: archaeon; assembly: GCA_038046585.1. Taxonomy (GTDB): domain Archaea; phylum Iainarchaeota; class Iainarchaeia; order Iainarchaeales; family JAAZKV01; genus JAAZKV01. The sequence goes on along the minus strand of JBBSVX010000023.1, from coordinate 1,977 downwards.
AGAAAAAATTTTAGAAGATTTACTTGAATTCTATTTCCAAGTGAACTTCTTCAGGTATTTCTACTCTCATGACTCTTTTGAGTGTTCTTTCGTCGGCTTGTACGTCGACTATTCTTTTATGAACTCTCATTTGCCAGCGCTCGTAGGTTTCTGTACCTCCGCCGCACGGACTTTTTCTGGTAGCGATAGTTAGTTTTTTGGTTGGCAAAGGGATTTTTCCCGAATGCTTCGCTCCAGTTCTTTCTGCAACATCTAGTATTTTGTCGCAAATGTCTTCGAGTACCTTATAGTTCGTACTTGCTAATCTTATTCTTGCTGTCTGCATTCAAAATCCCTCTTCACCTTAAAAATAATTGGTCAGGAAAGGAAAAAAAGCTCTCCTCCCCTGCTCGGCCAAATCTTTTGGCAAAGTTTACCAAGTTAATTGTTTTATGCTGTCCTCTTTTCTATGTCGAGAACGATTCCTGCCGCAACTGTTTGACCCATGTCTCTGATTGCGAATCTCCCAAGCTGTGGGAATTCCGAGAATTTCTCGATGCAAACAGGTTTCATTGGTGTTATTCTTACAATTGCTGCGTCTCCAGTCTTCAAGAACTTAGGGTTCTCTTCAACTGTAGCTCCAGTCTTAGGATCCATTTTCTTGATCAATTCAGTCAATGTCATTGACATTTGAGCTGTGTGCAAGTGGAACACCGGAGTGTATCCTACAGGTATTGCAGTAGGATGGTTGAGCACAACTATTTGAGCTGTGAATGATTTTGCAACCGTTGGAGGGCTTGTTACTGACCCAACAACATCTCCTCTTGCCATGTCTTCAACGCCGAGTCCTCTGATTGAGAATCCAACATTGTTACCTGGTTTTGCCATTGTGAGCTGTGTGTGGTGCTCTTCAACAGTCTTTACTTCGCCTGTTTTTCCTGAAGGCATTACAACAACTTTATCGCCTGGCTTCATTATTCCTGTTTCAACTCTTCCAACAGGGATAGCTCCAACACCTTTAATGTTGTACACATCTTGCAACGGTAGTCTTAGCGGCTTGTCCGTTGGGGATGGTGGTGCAACTAAATCGTCCAAAGTTTCAAGCAAAGTTTTGCCTGAGTACCATGGCATGTTAGCTGTCTTCTTTACTAAGTTGTCTCCTCTCCATGCGGAAATAGGGACAAATCTTAGGTTGTCAATCTTGTATCCAACGCCTGTCAAAAGCTTTTGTGCTTCTGCCTTAACTTCGTTGTATCTCTTTTCATCGTAATTTACTTCATCCATCTTGTTTAGTGCAACAACGAGCTGCTTTATTCCCATAACTTGTGCAAGGAATGCGTGCTCTTTTGTCTGGGGCTGTATTCCTTCTTTAACAGCTACAACTAAAACGGCAACATCTGCCTGTGAAGTTCCTGTTATCATGTTCTTTACAAAGTCTCTGTGCCCAGGTGCATCAATTATAGTGAACGTGTGCTTCTGTGCTTCAAATTTTTTGTACGAAACGTCGATTGTTACTCCTCTTTCTCTTTCTTCTTTGAGGTTATCCATTACGTAAGCGAAAACGAAGGTTCCCTTACCTCTTGACTTTGCTTCTTCTTCGAGCTTTCTATATTCCTGCTCTGAAAGTGCGCCTCCGTCATAGAGTAGTCTTCCTACTGTTGTTGATTTACCGTGATCAACGTGTCCGATGAATACTACATTCATCAATTCTTTTTCTGCCATTTTTATTCCTCCAAGTGTGTGAATAGTCCTGTTTGGACCAAATGGCGTTATCCTTGCGATTTTAAGCCGTTCACCAGGCAACGCACTAACCTAATTCTCACCAAGAAAGCTTTTAAAGGCTTGCCCCAAAGTCGCCAAAAAAAGGGGTGAAAATGAGGGGCGATAATAAATAGAGGATTTTGAAAAAAATAGAAAAATGTAATCCCGCAAACGGGATTACAAAAGTTAGATTTACTAATTTTATTCGAGGAAGAACTGCCATGACTTGATGTCTTC
>JBBSVX010000022.1:0-8742 GCA_038046585.1 archaeon | reverse complement strand
AAATGCTTAAAGCCAAAGGAGCAAAACGCTTCGGCCTGCACACAATGATTGTTTCAAACGAACTTGACCCGGAATACCATATTGAAACTGCAAAAATGCTTTTTGATTTGGTTGAGGAGATACACAAAAAAGTGGGAATCGATTTTGATTTCATAAATATGGGCGGAGGAATAGGGATACCTTACAAGCCCGAACAAAAAGCCGTCGATCTTGAATATGTCGGACGCGGAGTAATGAAAGCTTACGAAGAAAAAATTACTAAGAAAGGATTAAAACCGCTGAAAGTCTTCATGGAAAACGGAAGAATGGTCACAGGCCCCTTTGATTATCTTATAACAAAAGCCATCCACCACAAGGACACCTACAAAAATTATATAGGGGTTGACGCATGCATGGCTAACTTGATGAGGCCGGCGCTTTATGGCTCCTACCACCACATCACAGTCTTAGGCAAAGAAAGCACGCTTCATGACCACAAATATGATATTGTTGGCTCGCTTTGCGAAAACAATGACAAGTTCGCAATCGACAGGGTATTGCCAAAAATAGATGACGGCACCCAAGGAACAAAGAGCGACATACTTGCAATACACAACGCAGGCGCGCACGGATACGCAATGGGTTTCAACTACAACGGAAAGCTAAGAAGTGCGGAGCTGCTCATGCAGCTTGACGGGAAAGTAAGGATGATAAGAAGAGCAGAAACAGTAGACGATTATTTTGCCACCTTTAATTTTAAGGAATCCAAATTCGCTAAAAAGTAATCCAAAATGCCACCAAGCAAGAATTAAAAAACCCGAAGACGCACTAATTAATTCTGATTAGTAATGGCTGAGCTTGATTTTGAAGATATTCTTACAATAATTCACATGACCTCAAACATGATGAGGGTTATCGGTCTTGCCTTAATAGTCCCAATCATTGTTTCTATAATCTATGGCGAATCAATGTACGCCGAGATATTTGCAGTAATGGGGATAACCCTTTTTGTCGCATTCACAATGGCCAGGAATTTTATCGGACCAAAAAAAGTAAGAACAAAACACGCACTCATTTCAATCGCAGTAGGATGGTTTTTAGTGGGGGCAATATCTTCAATCCCATTCATTTTCCACGGCATAAGCCCCATAGATGCTTTTTTTGAAAGCGTATCAGGATGGAGTGGAACTGGACTTTCAATGATACCCGATCCGGCAACGCTCCCTCACGCACTCAACTTTTGGAGAGGATTCATACAATGGATGGGCGGATTTGGAATTGTGCTTCTCGCATTACTCTTCTATGAAAGGCCAGATACCGCGCAAAAACTTTTTGTTGCGGAAGGAAGAAACGAAGACTTCTACCCAAGCCTTGCAAGAATTGCACGGACAATAATTTTAATCTACTTTATCTACACCGCGATAGGAGTACTGCTCTTTTGGCTATCCGGAATGAGCATTTTTGATTCGGTAATACACTCATTCACTTCGATTGCAACAGGAGGATTTTCAACAAACAGCACTGGACTTGGGTTTTACGGAATGTGGCCAATGCTAATAGGAATACTGCTCATGACTCTTGGAGGAATAAGCTTTGAATCGCACTATGATCTTTTCAAAGGAAAGGTGAAAAGATTCTTTTCAAATCCTGAAATCAGATTCTTTTTTGCAGTTGTTGCGGTGGCCTCGATACTCATGGCAATAAATTTTTTCATGTTCAAGGAAAGCCGCTACTTTGATGGAGTATTTTATATTGTATCTGCAATAACAGGAACCGGGAACACAACAAGTTTAATGCTAAATACAATCCCAGCTCTCTCGGTATTCATCCTAATCCTTGTAATGATTTTTGGAGCATGCTACGGCTCAACCACCGGTGCGCTAAAACTTTGGAGAATACTGATACTTTTCAGGGTAATACGAAGAGAAATATACAAAGCGTTTTTGCCGCAAAAAACAGTTCTTCCAATAAAAATCGGCGGAAAATACATCAGCGATGATGACGCCCTAAAAGCCCTTTCGTATATGGCGCTTTATATCGCCCTAATAGCGTTTGGAAGCATATTTTTCATGCTTGCAGGATACGGGGTTGTGGAATCTTTGTTTACCGTGGCTTCGGCTCAAGGAAATGTTGGTATTAGCATAATATACGGCGCGCCGTGGTTTGACATGAATCCGCTTTTTAAGCTCTTACTAAGTTTGCATATGATAGTAGGAAGAATGGAAATCATCCCGTTCCTTGTAATGATAAAAGGTTTTGGAGTAGGAAAAAAGATTCAATAATTAATCAAAAAAAATACTGGTGAAAAAATGTACATTGTAATCGCAGGAGATACCGAACTCGCATTCGAACTCGGAAGACTATTTTTGAAAACCAGAGAAGACAAAATAGTGATGGTTGTGAAAGGAAAACAGGATTCGATTGAGATGAACGAAAAACTTGATACAACCGTAGTAAATTCGGATATCCTGAAAAGAAAAACTCTTGATGACCTTGAACTTAACAAATGTGATGTATTCGTTGCCGCCACCGAATCGGAAAAAGACAATCTTCTTTCCGCGATATATGCAAAGAACAGCGGCGCAAAAAAGATATTTGTAAGAATTGAAAGCCACGATTCGGAAGAAATGCTTGAACACCTGGGATTCACCCCAATTAATTCCGAAAGCTACGCGGCCAGAGCCATAGAGCTTATGATAAGCAGACCCGCAGTAAGCGAACTAGTCAACATCGGCGATGGAGAATTTGATATTTTAGAAGTTCCCGCAAAAGAAACAAAATTAGTTGGAAAAGAAATTGGCTCCGCGAAAGGGAACAATTACACCACTCTTGGCACATGCTGTACAGGAAAATACGATTTTTCAAAAGAAAAAAAGATTGCAGATTGCGACACCCTAATACTAATTGTCGGCGCAGGAAAAGAGCTTGCCGCGGAAAAAGAAATAGGTCGAAAACCAAAAAAGAATCATTTCTAAATCAAAGATGGTCAGCAGGCAATAGACAGGCGACTTTTAGATAGTATTAAAAGTACTATATCCAAGAATTATGTTAAATTAGGAAATTAAATATTTACATTTGGTGGTAACAATGACTGGAAGACAACTTGATTCGATGGTAATAAAGGGAAAGCTTGAAAGAAAAACAATGAGACTGGTTTTTTCCCAGGGCGATGATGTTTTAGCCAACATCAGACAAGCCATGGTTGACAACAAAATAAAAGAAGCTAGAGTTGAAGACGTATCAGGCAAGCTTGCGCAGGGAGTAATAAATACTTTTGAAGGAAACGCCTACAAAAGGATTGATCTTAAGGACAAAGAAATCATCAGAGCATCAGGAACATTCAAATTCGGCGGAGGCGACATGTGGGGCGCACTGCATGTATTCTCTGAAGGAAGAAAGCCAATTAGCGGATCAGTTTCAAAAGCCATAGCCGCAGAAGGATTTGAGCTGAAGTTGTCATTTGTGCCGTAATTATCCGGCACCAAAATTATTTTTTCACTTTTTTTAAGGAAATTTTATCCCTTATGTGTTTAGGGAACTTTCTCAGGCTTGAAATGGCTTGAATGCTCTTATCCCCGACAGTATTGACCGCCTTAAAGCCCTTTTTACCAACTTTCTCAAACTCTTCAACGCCCTTCTCTCCGACCTCTTCCATCGCAATTATGCTTCGCCTCAAACTTTTCGCACCAGATTCAAGAAGAACAGGAGTGTTTGCAAGCGCAATTTCTCTTAAAGGAACAAGCGTAAGAACATTGAACACTATTTGAGCGCTATGAATCTTTTTTACTTCCTTAACTTCCTTGACTTTTGTTATCAAGATCTTGTAAGTTATGTACCTTATTATTGCAGAAATTGCGCACACCAAATAGAATGCACTTGTAATGAATCCGAAAGAGAAATTGTACCCTTGAATGAATCCTGAAATCATAAGTCCGATGAAAGAAGCCGTTCCAAAAAAGAAGGCCTGGTAAGAAGCAAATCTGATTATTTTCTGTTGGCTTGAGTAATCATAGACAAAATTTGCGAGCGCCAAATTGAATCCAGCAATAATAATCCCATCAAAAAACAATATAACCATCAGGCCAAGAACTGACTTTACAAAAATGAATGAAATTGGAAGAACTACAAGAAGAAGCGAAGTTGCCTTAAGAATTTTGATTGTTCCGTGCCTATCTATCAGCTTACCCCAATAAGGCATGCTAATAATGCTTGCAAAAGTGGAAGAGGCTATGATGAGAGTATAATCAAAGTAACCTATCTTCAAATCATTTAGCATGTACATTGAAAGAAATGGCCCCACCATTGATACGGCAAAAGTCATTAGGCCCCCAAAAAGCAAAAAGTACCAGAAATTGGTCTTCTGCAAATCATAAACAAACTTAATGAACCCGACTCTTTCCCTTTTAGGCTCAGGCTCAAAAATAGGGTCATCCATCTTTGTGGAAAGAATGCCTGAAATTGTTCTTCCAATCACAGCAATAATGAATATGAAAATGAAAGCCCACAAAGGATTTTCCTGAAACAGCCCCAAAAGATATCCAAAAAATATCAGAGTGACAAAAGAGAATGCTATTGTCACAGAGTTTCTAAACCCAAAATATTTCCCAAGCATTTTTTCAGGGGTTAATGCTTTCATCCAGCTCTGCCAAACAGGAGAGCCTAGTGTCCCTATCATTATTGCGACAGTGTAGCACACAATGAGCCAAGTGACCTTGTCAATTCCATCAATAAAAGGAATCAGTACAAACCCAAGCATCGCAGCCGATTGGAGTAGAACAACTACAACAACAATTCTTTTTCTACTTTTAACTATCTCCAAAAGCTTTACTGAAAAAATCTGAAGCCACGAAGCAAGGAGAGTTGGAAAAGCTATTAAGAAAGCTATCTGAACACTGCTTGCTCCAAGATAAAGCGCGTAAGGAACAACAAAAGCAACTGCTGAAAGAAGAAGGATGGATGCGAACACTCCCTCGATTACCGAAACCTTAAGGCTCCTGTTTGATCCAGTATACTTGTCAAACATTTCCCTAAAATAGCCCAACATAAGACATCAAGAAAATGTAAATCTGAAGGTAGTTATAAGGCTTTCCTGAGCCGGTTTCCCAAAAAAAAGCCAAAATTGCGCGCAAAAAAGGTTTAATAAACAAAAACCCCTAATTATTGCCGATGAGCCAAAGATATACCGTAATAATGTTGGCGATAATGGCAGTAATGTTTTTTGCCACCGCGGGATTTGCTCTTCCGCAAGATAAGATGAACATCAACGAGCTCACTTATTTTAATTCACTTGTTGAAAAACAAACAACCCAAATTGCTCGGAACCAATCAATTGAAGGCCCACTAGCCCCGCTAACAGAAAGCCCAGCAATAAGCGAAGAAAAAGTTCTTGTTTTAGTTTCAGGAATCAGCGAAAGTACGCTAAATGAAGCGCTTGCAGGAAGAGGAACTTACACAAAACTATCAGGAGATTCTTTTCAAATCAACTCGAGCCCAAGCGTTGCACTCGAAATAGTCACGCGAGAAGATGTCACAGATTTTGGGATCAACGACAACCAACCGCTTTTGAGATATTCAAATGCAACACTTCTTCCGACCCAATTTTATTCAAGGGACCTAAATGGAATCGGGTCAAGCATCTGTATTGTTGATACTGGCATAAGAACGACACACCTTGCTTTCACCGGAAAGGATTTCAACAATATGTCCTGCGGAACCGTGACAGGGGGCAGTGATCCTAATGGACACGGAACGCATGTTGCTGGAATTGCAACAATGAACAATTTCACGGATGGAACATATTTCTACAAAGGAGTCGCATATGGAAACAAATACATCATCAACGCTACAGGGTTTGATGAAAACGGAAGTGGAAGCTGCCTTTATACCCACTTAGAAGAATGCTTCCTTGGACAAACAACTCCTGCAAATGTTTCAAACAATTCATGGGGCTCAACAAATGACAACTGCTCTGACGGAAGCGCAATCTCAAATGGAAACTCAACAAGCACAAAATACATCGATTACTTGGCGGACGTTTATGAGAAAGTCATTGTTTTCGCAGCAGGAAATAGCGGACCCGGCTCCACAGGCTGCGCAGGAATTGACACAAACACCCTATCGACCCCCGGAGACGGATATAATGTTATAACAGTCGCAAGCATGTACACCATTGACACGAACATCAGAAGCGACGATACGATTACTGTGACGTCAAGCAGGGGACCAACATGGGACAACCGAAAAAAGCCGGACATAATTGCGCCAGGCAGATGGATTACTTCTGATTACAACACTTCTGATTCTGCTCTTGCAACCATGAGCGGAACAAGCATGGCAGCGCCGCATGTTACCGGAGCCGCAGCGCTAATAATCAAGGCTTTCAATACTAATTGGCTTCAAACAAAAGCGATTCTGCTCAACAGCGCAGAAGATGTCAACACCCCCGGATGGGACAAATATTCAGGGTGGGGATACCTCGACCTCAACAAGGCATATTATGAGGGAAACAACTCGATTTACACTTTGGCTCCCGGATCAATCGACAATTGGATTCTTTATACTACAAGGCTTGATGCCAACGACAAAGTAACAATGGTATGGGAGAGACATTGCAGTTCAACATCATCCTGCAGCAGTCTCTCAAACCTTGATCTTTCCCTTTATGATACAAATGATGTCAAAGTCTCAGATTCAAACTCGACCATAGATAATGTTGAACAAGTAAAAGCACCCACAAATGGGATATACCAAATTGGAGTAGATATGCGCAACACTTCGTCAGATGAGAACATAGCATTCACCGCTACAAAAAGCATTTTCCTCAGCAATTCGAAAGTGGGCAGTATTTCAAAATCAAACACTACCGGAATTTACGGCCAGCAAATGTTTGTCGACATAAACGTTCAGAACGACATAGCAATGCAAAGAGACTTCAACCTTAAACTCTACAAGGACACTACTCAAGTAGGAGATACTAACTCTTTCTCGCTTTCGCCGCTAACTAACTCAATAAAAAGAATCAGCTTCACCCTTAGCGAGTATGGTGACAAGAATTTCAAAGCAGTCCTCAGCGCCCCTAGCTACGATGAGAACACACTTGACAACAATTTTAGTTTTACTTGGTTCTTTGACACAAATTCGACCTCCATCTCAGACATCAACGTAAATCCCGCAAACATATACTCTTCGCAAAGCGACCAAAATGTAATAATTGACGCCAATGTTCAAAACATTGCTGGCCCCGCAAAAGATTTCAACGCAAGCCTTTACATAAACGGAATTTACACTGACTCAAATATAATCACTCTCGCAAACGGCGCATCAGGAAGAATATCATTCACAAAAAATATCAGCGCAGGAACATTTGGCGACATAAACATATTACTGTCGATACCGACTTTCCCTGATGAGACTAACGGCTCAGATAATAATGTTTCAACTACAAAAACAATAGAAAAAATAGATTCTAACATCGCAAGCGTCACACCATCCGCAACAGCAGCAGCATCAAGAATCGGAGACACAATAATATTCGATATCACAACAGTAAATAACGGAAGCGCTTCAAAGGACATCAATGTTCTACTCTATATTAACAATACTATCCGAGATTGGAACAATCAAACAATTGCTTCCGGCCAATCAGCAATAATAAAAATAACTGAAAACATCCCTGATTATAATAATGCACTCAAATTCAGCGCAGTACCTTCGCAATACGAATACAATTCGGCGGACAACAACTACTTGATGGATTTTAACGTAATGGATGCGAATGGAGTTGTAATCCAGAGTATTGTAACTACGCCGGACTCAAATTCATTGTATTCCTCATCAATTGACCAGAACCTGTTTATTGACGCGAACATCACAAACACCCTCGGACCCCAGAAAGATGTCAACGCAGTGCTTTACATTAATGGAACAATTGTTGATTCAAACCAACAGACAATCCCAATAGGGACGAGTAAAGTCGTAAGACTAAGAAAACTTATCAACGCCGCAACCGCAGGGGACATAAACATTCTTGTAACAACACCAATATTTACCGGCGAATCAACAACCACTGACAACAATTATGCAATGACGGTATTCTACCAAAAAATCGATTCAAACATAATAGGATTCTCTTCAAGCCCTCTTTCAGGGGACGCAAACAAGAACCTAACAGTAACTTTTGATGTCAATGCCGCAAACAACGGAAATCAAGCCGCTGATGTAAACGTAATCTTTTATGTAAACTCGATTCAAGTGGATTCCAACACCCAAAACATTGGCGCAGGGCTTTCTAAGACTTACAGATTCACAAGGGCATTTAGCGATGCAAATACGCCAATACTGTTTCAGTCGAAGCCAAGTGCGCAAGAATACACTTCGCCCGATAATAACTATTCATTTTTCTTCATTGCAAAAGATGTAAACAACCCCAGGATATCTGCAATGACGTTTAGAAACGTTTTCCCTTATCCAAGCTTCTCCCCCCAAAGAAGCCTCACAACAAACTCATTTAGCATTGATATCAACGTCAACAACAATGGAACATCCAGCACACAACAGGATGTGAATGTGAGACTCTTTGACAATAGCACACTAATCGATTGGACTGCAGTAACAAACAGATCAGGGGACACAAACACAGTAACTTTCACAAAAACTATTTCAACGACAGGAACCCACACAATCCTCGCAAGCATAGCACAATTAAATGACGAGAACTCCTACAGCGACAACAATTCTTCTCTCACAATAGAAATTGATGGAAAC
>JBBSVX010000021.1:0-16276 GCA_038046585.1 archaeon | reverse complement strand
AAAAGGATAGATTATGTGCTTGTGAGGTCGCTTCCGGAGTCATACTGGTTTTATAGAAGAAAAGGATTCACAAAGACAACTAAGGGCGATTATTTTTACAAGATTCTCTCAAAACAAAGAACCGAAGAACCAAATTTGAAACTCTGTTCCCCTGAAAGCGTAAGGGCATATAGGAACCTTAGAGGCTGCCAAAAAATCAATTCTGCAAAAAAATTTAGGGGAATGGTGCTTCGCAGAAACTCCACTCACTCAAAAAGGCCTTAGCCATCAGAAAGAATTTAATACTTCAAAAGTAGACTATATCTTATGCCTCAAAGAAGACTGATCCCATTGACAAGAGCTAGACTGCCCCAAAGGGGGATACAACTCCAAAACAGGCCGGCAAGAATTCCCTACTTTAATGCGAGATATCAGAATCAACGCAGAAGAAGCCTGATGGTAAGACAAAGCATACCCTTGAGAAGCCCGATGATAGCGCAAAGACCAAAGTATATCGGGCAACGCCAATTATTAAATGGAAATAACCAAAGAGTTCAGAATTTTCAAGCTCAGAGAAACTTTAACCCGCCTGTCGCAAAACCAAGTCAGCCAAGTCCATTCAATCTTGTTACGGGATTTGTGGGCAGTATGTTTAGCACTAATACAAATATTCCAAGACAAAAGGCCCGTCCTCCGCCAAAAATATTTACTACGAGAAGAAGCCTTATGGCAATGGGAAACGTTTTCTTTAGAAGAAAATAAAAGTTACATTTCTTCTATGGCCTCAATATCAAGTATTGCCAGCCCTTCCTTAAGCACAATTGATGTCGCTTCAACGAGCGCCAGCCTTGCAGAAACAAGTTTTTTGTCCTCTGCTTTTAGCACTGAAACTTCATGGTAGAATGAATTGAACTTTTCAGCAATCTTCAAAAGATTGTGGGCAATAGGGTGAAGTGAAAGTTCGTTCCAGCTCTTTTCCACAGCATCGGCGTATGCGCCAAGCTCCACAATGAGCTCCTTTTCTTTTTCGTGAGTGAGCAAATTATAATCCGCCGAGGATTTGATTTTCTCTTCGCCAGCTTTTCGTAGAATGCTCTTTGCGCGCGCGTAAGTGTATTGCAGGTATGGCCCTGTTTCCCCTTCGAAAGAAATGCTTTTTTCAGGATCAAAAACCATGTCTTTTTTTGCATCATTTTTGAGCAAAAAGAATTTTATTGCAGCAAGCGCAATTGCTCTGGATCTTTTTTCCTTCTCTTTCCCAAGTAAATCAGGGTACCTTCTAGCTAGTTCTGTTGACACAAGTTTTTCCATTTCGCCTATGAGATCATCAGCATCAGCAGTATTTCCTTCGCGCGATTTCATTCTCCCGGTGGGAAGTGTCACATAACCGTAGCTTAAGTGATAGCATTGTTTCGCCCATTTTCTTTCTAGCTTGTCAAATATTGCAAATAATTGCTTAAAATATAAGTCCTGTTCATTTGCCACAACCCAAATGCTCTTGTCGAGTTTGAACGAATCAAATTTTTCCTGCGTTACCCCTAGATCATTTGTAGCATAAAGCGATGTTCCGTCTCCACGCAAAAGAACTTTATTTGGGAGAGCCGGTTCAAGGTTTGCAACAATCGCTCCATTATCAGCGGCAACAAATATATTCTTTTTCTTTCCCTCTTCTATTATTTTTTGCCCGCTTTGTTTCTCAAACATCTTGCTTTCAAAGAACCATTCGTCAAACTTTGTCCCAAATTCGTTATAAGTCTCTTTCATTCCGTCAAGCGCCCACTTGTTCATCTTCGTCCAAAGGTCTATTGTGTCCTTGTCTCCCTTTTCCCACTTTACTAGAAGTTCTTGGGCTTTTTCTTCAAGAGTTGGATCTTCCTTGAGCTTTGTATTGAATAAAACATACATGTCTCCGACAAAGTGGTCGCTTTTTATTTTCTCAGATTCGGGCGTTTTTCCATTAGCATAGAGTTTGTAAGCAAGCATGCTTTTGCAGATATGTATTCCCCTGTCATTAATCAAATTCGCCTTTATCACTTCATTACCCGTGGCTTCCAAAAGGTTTGCAACCGCAAGACCCAGACAATTGTTTCTCAAGTGGCCCACATGAAGCGGTTTATTTGTATTTGGTGAGGAGTACTCGACCATCACTCTTGGCTTTTTCTTTTGCCCTTTTGAAGCGTCAAGATGGCTAATGATTTTTCCCGAAAAAACTTTTTCGAGAACTTCTTCAGATAACGCGCTTTTTTTCAAAAAGAAATTAATGTAAGGTCCTTTGGCTTCAACTTTTTCAAGAGAATTGTCTTTCATTTTTGCCGCAAGTTCGCCTGCAATCAGAACAGGATTTTTCTTCTGCTCTTTCGCCACAGCAAAGCAGGGAAAAGCAAAATCCCCCATTCCCGCGGGAGGTTTTGATAATTGAGAATCAATAAGTGCGTTGTCAAGCTTTGTTTCCTTTGAAATTAGGCCGATTACAATCTCCCGAAAGTCCATAAAACAATATGATTAGATGTGTTTAAATATATAAATCGAACTAATATTAGTTATGCCAAGTAGACCAAAACCGCCGACGCATGCCGACATATTAACGCATAAGAGACGCTTGCTTGGGCACAGCGCAGATTATTTTGAAGCACAGAGGATAATGCATGGCGAGAATCACATGAGTACGATTAATGCTCGCTATGATTTGGTGTGTAAGAATGCTGATCATGTCGAAGCGATATGGAAATTTTTGCAAACTAAAAAGGCTAAATCGAAAGATCCTGCAATTGCGCAAAGACTTGAGCAGGCCGAAAAGGAATTTGAGTTTTTCACTGCTGAAAGAGAAGCTCTTGAAAAGAAATATAGAAAGAAGAAATAAGCTAGAATTCTGCTTTGGAATAGCTTTAAATAGGTTGAGAAGCCAAATTGTTTTATCTAAGCCTGGATTAGTAAAAGGTTCAGGGCCTGTAGCCCAGTGGATAGGGCGACTGCCTTCTAAGCAGTAGGTCGAGGGTTCGATTCCCTCCAGGCCCGTATTAATTTAAGTGTCACCGAACGAAGTGAGCGTGGCACGCATCGCCACCATGCAAAACATATGTTTTGCAGGGCTTCGCAAAAGCTTACTTTTGCTCAGAGGGCACCTGGCCCCTCAAGGCCCGTATTAATTTACGCAAAAGAAAAATTGAACATTTTTTTGAAAGCCTCTAAGGAGCCTTTATAAAGGTTTCTTTTCCATATTTTGTATTCTAACTAAATTTTAAGGTGAACACAAGATGAAGCAATCAGGCCCTCACAGGGCACCGGGTAAGAGAGGAAAGACACGAAGCAAGTTCAAGAAGACTTCGCCTAAAGTTAGCGTTAACGACATAATGGCAAAATTCAACATAGGCGATAGAGTTCAAATTGTTGTTGATTCAAGTTATCATTCAGGATTGCCTTACAAAGCATTCCACGGATTGTCCGGAGAAGTAACCGGAAAAAGAGGCTCAGGTTACGAAGTAGCAGTGCTTAGAGGAAACCAGGCATTGACAGTTGTGACTATGCCGGTACATATTAAGAAGCTTAATTAAATTGTATTTATTGCGTTAAAAGCGCTAAAAAAATGTATTTAGGTAAAAAAAGGTGTTATTAATGGCTATCAAGGTTCTCGAATCCAAACCGGCTTCACTTCACGAAGTAAAAGAAGTGCTAAAGGCTAGAAAAGGGGAAAAAGAGCTTAATTACGAACAAGATCTTACAATGAAATTTGTTGAACAGTTCGCAAAGCTCACTGAGAAGCAGACTGCTGATTTGCTTGCAGGCCTTGCCGAAATATCATTCTTAAAAGAAAACGAATTACTAAGATATGAAGTAGCAAACCTTATACCTACAAGAGTAGAACAGCTTCAGCTTTTGATTCCAAAAGGGGTCACTCCTAGCGAAGATGAACTAAAACAAGTAATCGAACTTACTAAAAAGTTCGAAGAAAAGATAGAATAAAGCTTTTTATTCTGTCCTGAACATATATTAGTCATCAGGTATTGATTTTTATGACAACAGAAGAAAACGCAATAGTTCTGGATTTCATGCCAACTGGAAAGTCTTCCTCTTCAAAGCCAGAAGCCTTGGCGCAAGTAATTGGAAAGGATTACTTCACACTGCTAGAAGTAGTTGCAAAACCGGGAGTTAATCTTACAGTAGGCGAACAGATATATGTTGGCAAGGAAACAAGAGAAAAGATTGACTTGATCAAAGGAAGAATAATGTACAAGGACCTTACTTCAAACTCCGTTGCCGAAATAGAAGATGTTCTTGCAAAAATGGTTGTAGACAATAAAGAAAAATTCTTGAACTTTTTAAACAACTCACGAGCAATATCCCTTAAGAGACACCAACTCCAGCTTCTTCCCGGAATGGGACAAAAGCACATGCTGCTAATGCTTGACGAAAGGGCAAAAAAGCCGTTCACTACTTTAGAAGAAGTACAGACTAGAGTAAAAGGTGCTCCTGATCCGATTAAAGCAATTGTAAAAAGAATAATAGAAGAGCTTGAAGGTCCTGAAGATAAGCACTACTTGTTTGTTAGACCTCCTGCAGAACCAAGGGAAGAAATGAGACCATTTGGCACAGGCCCGGCTCCAAGAAGGAACTTCAGGTAAATTATTTCCAAAAGATTGGCGATTATATTAGTGTTTTCTTATGCCACTTTTTGAAGAGCTCCAGCGTTTAATGATACAGTATCATTTCAGGCCCGATAAGAAGCTCTCCCAGTTCTTTTGCACAAACGAAGCGCTCTTGCATTATCTCATTAAAGTTGCGAAGGTCACAAAAAAAGACAGCGTGCTTGAGATAGGTCCAGGAACTGGATTTTTGACAAAAATACTTTTAGAGAATAGCAAGAGTGTTGTCGCAATAGAACATGATTCTGTAATGTTTGATGTCCTAACAAATGAATTCAAGGAAGATATCGCCAAAAAAAAGCTTATTCTTATCCAGGCAGATGCGCTGGAAATAGATTTTGACAAGCTAGGGGTAAACAAAATTGTTTCCCTCCCGCCCTACCATATTTCTTCAAAGCTTATAGGAAAGGTGGCAATTTCAAAAAATTTGGACAGATGCGTGATGGTACTTGACAAAGGATTTGTGGAAAAACTCACCGCGTTTGAAGGTTTTTTAGAATATTGCGCCCTAACTGCATTCATAACTCTTAATGCAAAAGTCGAACTTGCAGAAATAACCGTTGAATCACAAAGCTTTTTCCCCGCACCTAATTGTGTAAGCAAGATAGTTGACATTGAATTTAACATAAAAAATAATGATGAAAGATTCTTCATTTTCCTAAAAGAGCTTTTCAGGCACAAGAATAAGGATCTTAGAAGAGCGCTAAAACAGGCTCACCAGTTCCTTGTCGCTGAAATCGGCTGGTCAAATATCGCCCAGGAAAAATATGACTCTGTAAAACTTGCCGGAAAAAAGGTTTACCAGCTTTCCCCTCAACAACTATTAAAATGCTACGAAGAGCTTTCAAAGATAAAGAATTGAATAATAAAAAATTGAACAAAAGATTTCTTTCCTAGCTCTTTTATCTCACAGTGCTGATTATTATTTTTCTAAAAGCATATGGAAGCTTGGAATCAGCGTAATTAAAGGCAGATATAAGTTTTGCCTCGTTTTCGGCATATATTGTAAATAGCACATCCCCCGCCTGAATCTTCTCGCCTTCTATTTTTGCCATCATAATCCCCGCATTTGCATTCGCTGGTGCACCAGCCAATCTTGCCACCCTAGTCATTTCTTTGGTGTTAATGTCTTCTATTACGCCATCTTCTTTTGCTTTCACTTCCCTGAAGAGTTTTGAAAGAGGTATTTGTTCGCTTGAAAATATTTTTCCGCCCTGGGCTTTTATTATTTCCTTCATTTTTTCCAAAGCTTTTCCGGATTTTAATATTTCAACAGCAGTGTAATACCCCTGCCCTTGCTTGCTCATTCCAACAAGCTCAAACATTACTCCCGCAAGTTCGCAACTTTTTTGCGCCAAATTGTCAAATCTTTTTCCTTCGAGTATCTCCATTGCATACTTTGCTTCAAGCGCAGGGCCAAATGCGAGACCGCATGGTTCTTCTCCGCTTGTTATAACTGATTCAACTTCCATTCCAACTTCTTTTCCTACTTGCACAAATGTCTTTGCCATTCTCATCGCGGTTTCCTTGTCTTTTATTTTTACATATCTTCCTACCGGAAGATCAATGACAACAAACTTGCTTCCAACGCTCGCTTTCTTTGCCAATACCGAAGCTATTACCTGTCCTTCAGGGTCAAGTGAGAGTGGGTGTTCTAACTGAATTATTTTATCATCAGCAGGCGCAAGATCGACCGCTCCACCCCAAGTGATGACTCCTCCAACTCTTTCAGTAATCTTTTTCACCTGGTCCATGTCAAGATCTACTGGGGCCAATACTTCCATTGAATCTGCAGTTCCTGCGCAGGAAGTGATGCTTCGAGAACTTGTTTTTGGCATGTAAAGCCCTGCTGCAGCTACGATTGGGACAATTATCATTGTGGCTCTTCCGTTCACTCCGCCAACGCTGTGCTTGTCAACTATCATTTTCTTTGAAAAATTAATCCTATTTCCATCAGCAATTAGCGCTTTAGTCATGGAAATTGTTTCTTCAAGATTTAGCCCGTTAATGTACACCGAGCTTACAAACGCCGAAGCCTCTGCTTCACTTAATCTTTCCTGTGAAATGTCGTTCACAATCAAGCTTATCTCTTCAAAAGTTAAAATCTCTCCATCCATTTTTTTCTTTATTAGATCAAGGCTTTTTAGCGGCTCTGAAGCTTTAATTGAAACAGTTTCTTTTTGTTTTGCATCAATTTTTTCAAGAACATCTGAAAATATTCCCACGTGATTTTCAGGAACCCAATCTTTTGTTACATCAACCACAGCAACGGCTTTTTTGCCAGTTCTTTTGTTTGTAACTTCCACTCTATCCATCGGGAGCACGCCTAGCTCCCTCGCGTCTATTTCATTGAATACGCAAACAAGCCTCCCGGCTTTTATCGGAATGTATTTGATTAGAAAATCTTGCGAATAGCTGATGTTTCCGTTAGACAAATTTATCACTCTTAATGCGAATTAAATAGGAAAACGTAGTATTTATTGCTTTCTGGGGGTTAGAAAACAAGAAAAAAGGCTTCTTGATAATTGATTTATTTCTTAACTAGAGGATATGCTTCTTCGATTAGCTTTTCTTTTCCAACAAAATCTTTTCTTATTGGCTCAATCAGTTTGTCTATTTCAGCGACCATCGCAGTTTTCAAATCCATTGGATGAAGTTTCCCTTCTTTGTATATGCTTTCAAGTTCAGTGTAATTTTTGATTGATAAGTTGCCCCCGAATTTTTCAGGGCGGGTGATTATTAGCGGCTCTTTTGAATCCTCTTTTCTAACCATCACAACATACTTCATGAAAGCCATCACCCCATTGTTTTCAACCTCTTTCTCGGGGCAAAATGCCTTGTTTAGCTTTGACTTGATATCGGCTGTTTTTTCTAAGAGATCAATCTTTGAAGAAGGATCTGATGAAGACATCTTTCCGCTTGCACTTAGCGCTGGAACTAAAGGGGTCATGAATTCAATTCTTGGCTTATATCCCACAAGGTGCAAGTTCTCTCGCGCAAACATCATTATTTTTCTTTGATCAACCCCGCCGTATTGAATGTCAACTCCCAAGTATTGCTCGTCAAGCGCCTGCATGAGCGGATAAATCAGCCCAGAGAGTTTTGGATTGTCGCCAAACTTTACAACATCGCTTGCGGCTTTCATCGCATCATGAACTGAAGAGAAAGTGCTGAGTTTGAGGACATCAAGCATGTAATCTTTTTTTAATTGAAAATCGCTTCCCTTGACTATTTCAAGATTATCAAGATTTGCTCCGGAACTTTTTAGCATCGCCCTTATTACGAGACTGTAATATTCAAATCTTTTTTCAAGGAGCGGCCAAGGGCAATTATCAAGCGCACCGTGAACATCCGCAAGCAATATCTTTACCTTAAATCCTGCGCGCAAAAAATCAGCGACCTTTGTTCCCCAAACGAAGTATCCTATGTGTGGCCTGCCAGTGACAGCAGTGCCGATGTAAACCACAGGAGTATCTTTTGTTTCAATGAGTTTTTTTAATTCTTCAGAAGTCACTATTTCCTGGGTGTTTCGAATAACCAGGTTGAGCTTCTCTTGCGCTGTCATTTTTGGCATGAAATAAATAAGCTAAGTAGTGTTTTTAATGGTTATTTTAGGGCTAAAAAAAAGAATAATTGGGTCGAAAAAAAGAGAATCCAAGGGCTATTTTGCCCTTGAATCAGCCATTTTCATTAAGGCTACTCCTATTAGCAATAGAACCGCGAAATATGCTATGTCGAGGAATTTGCTTATTATGTCCGACATAAATCCCGTACCTGCTGAAATGAAATTCATTAGTTTTGAAAATTCAGTAGGTATTAGGCCAGCGTTATTTATTGCAGCCACTATCGCAACGAGAACCAAAACTACTACCGAAATGAATACCACTTTAAGTATGAAATCGGCTGTTTTTGGGTAAGGGACTATTTCCTTTACTGCTTCGTTGAAGGATGGCATCAGCTTGAAATAAGCGAAATATCCTGCAAGAGCTATTGCTGCAAGGCTTAGGCCTGCGGCGACGAATGCTATTGCAAATCCAATTATATCAAAAGCCATTTTTTTTACACCCCCTTAAAATTTTATTGATAAAAACAATTAGTTCCTGCCGCCGCCAAAGTGGCAGAGATACTTGGATATCGGATTTGACAGCTCTTCACAGTAGCTTGATGTTATTTCAACATAGCTTTGGTTTACCGCGTCAAGAAGCTGCTGCTTGTTTTTGGCATCAAAATATTTTCCGCCCGTAGCTGCTGCAACGCACTTAAGGTCCTGCACCCCGTCCTCCGCAAGGTCAAATCCAACTGTGTGTATGACAGATATGCCTTCGTTAGCCATTTCTTTGGCTACTTTGCAAGGATCTCCGTTGCATGTTTCCTGGCCGTCGCTGATAAGAATAATCGCTTTTTTTCCGTTGAGTTTAAAGTCATTTTTTGCTTCCGTAAGGGATAGTTCAATAGGAGTCAAACCACTTGGTTGAAGAGGGGTTATCGCATTCACAAATGCATCCGGATCATTTTTTCCTATGGTTATCAACTGTTTGGTATCGCAATCAGTCACCCCCAAAAGTCTCAGGCCGATATTCGAACCTGTTACGTTATAGATAAAACTTTTCAAGATCTCTTTTGCAATCTCAAGCTTTACCTCGCCATCTATTTCGCCCGCCATTGAACCGCTAATGTCAAGAATAATATCTATTTCAGGCATTCCGCTATCAGGAACTGGAGTAAGAGTTGAAGAAGTTGGAACTATCCCAAAAAGCATTCCAGTTACGGCTACAAAAAAGCCTATTCCTACAAACCCGACGAATCCAAATACACAAAATATCAGGAACCTATTCAATGGAGAAAGACCTGCGAGTAGAGCCATAAATTCACCAACAAAATCAGAGCCTCAAAAATTCCTGCTTGTGCTTATTTACTCCAAGTTCTTCAAAAAGCCTTTCTGCAAGTACTTGAGGAGGGAATATTCCAAGTTCAGTTATTATTCCTTCAATGGTACTCGCGTCAGTTCTGTCAAATGCTGGATTAAGTACATTTGCCGAACCCCTTTCCTTGTCTGAAATAACTTCTTCCGGATTCCTATGCTCTATAGGCTCATCTTTTCCAAAGAAACTTGCAGGTTCGAATTTATGGGTTGATGCGGCAACGTAGTGTTTTACTCCGTATGCTTTGCATAACATGCTTATCTGGTTTGTCCCTATCTTGTTCACTACATCCCCGTCAGCCATGATTGCGTCAGCGCCCGAAAAGAGGTAATCGCATTTTTTCATAACTGTTGAGGCGGCGTTGTCGACAATTAAAGTGACTTTTAACCCCGCTTCTGAAAGATCTTTTGCAGTCATTCTGCCCTGATATAACGGTCTTGATTCAAGACAATAAACTTCCTTTATTTTGTGTTTCGCTTTAATTAGCAAGTCAATCACTGATCGTGAGTGGCATATTGTCATCACAGTAGAACCCGATTTTATCATTTCGGCGCCATATTGGGAAATGAGTTTTAAGGAATCTTTTCTTCCCTGCTCGTAATCTTTTGCGGCCCTTAATATTCTGATTTTCATTTCTTCAATTGAAATATCTTTTTCTGAAATGCTTTTTTTAATAATTCTAATAGCCATTCTAAGCTCAGGTTCTGTAGGTCTCGAATTAGCCAACATTTTTGTATTATCTAAAAATTCTTTTCTGAACTGGTCTGGTTTTCTGGCTTTTGTTTCTTGAGAAGATTTTACAAGAGCTTCAACCGCCTTTTTCCTCACTTCTGAAGCGCCTTGAATTTTTAGCGCGATTATATCTTTTACAGTAGTATCAATTATGCCCATTTTTAATCATCTTCTCCGAAAAAACTGCTAGTATTAGCGCTTAGTGATTTATAAGCTTTTTTAGGCCAAAATGAAGATTTTTGCCGTTTATACGTGTCAAGGAATGCTTTTTAAGTCCCAAAGCCTTTTGGTTATAATATGAAAATAAAGCCTGCTGCGATAGGACTTTTTGCGATAGCATTACTCCTAATGGGGATTGTCGCTTTTCTGATGGTTGCTACCAAAGACAATCTTGATTCGATGGGTTTATCCGTGATAAATGATCTTGGCGCAGCAAATATTATCCCTCTCATAGGTTTTGGGGCATTCGCGCTGATAATAATTGCATTTGCGATTAATTCGAAAGCTTCTGAAGAAGATAAAAAAATATCCGGATTAGGTGGAGAAAGACAAAAATTGCTTGAGCAAATAAAGGAAGCAGAAGGCCAATATTTGAAACACAAGATAGATCAACCTACTTATGAGAAGATAACGCAAGAAAAACATCAGACACTAATAAAAATAGAATCTGAAATTGATGCTTCAAAGAAACAAGAGCTTAAGCTTACTCCAAAAGAAATGAAAAGAGTTGACAACGTATCTCACGACAAAAAGAAGATACTGCTGGGTCTGCTTGAACAGAAACAAAAGAAAGTGAACGAGCTTAGCATCGCTGAAAAGAAGTATCTCAAAAGGCAGATTGATGATGAGTCTTACAAGAATATCAGCGGTCAGATTAGCAAGGAAATAATTGATATTGAAGGGCAGATAAGCTCAATTCAGAAAACCGATGAAATAGAATCGCTAAAAGCCCAGCTTAAGGAAGGGGCAAAAGAGATAGTTAGGCAGAACAAAAACTCCAAGGAAAGAAATTTTGAAGAGATGGAAGACGAAATATTCAGCCAGATGTAGTCCAAATCGAGACTCAATATATTAGAAAATTTTTTTTGAGAATTTCTTGTAAAATTCCTCAACTTCTTTTATCTTTTTTGCATCAAACATAAAGATGCTTGAGAATATTTGGGAATCTTCAACTATCGCTCCTTTCATTGAAAGAAGGCTTTGCATTTTCTTTATTGTTGATCCTGGCAAACCAATCCCGGTGGCAAAAAGAACAAACCTTTTCCCGTCGCACTTTGGGAGGGATCTGATGAACGCATTCACTGCAGGGAGAGAGGAAAATGATACAATTGGAGTCCCAAGAACGACGAGATCATATTTTTCCAAGGAAGAAATTGGGGCTTTGATTGTCAAATCTTTCTCTAACTTGAATTGTTTTTTTAGATCAATATTTTGCTCGATTTGGATTTGATTTTCTTCAACATTATGCTTTGATTCTATGAAAAGCTGTTTTAGTCTGTCGACAACTTTTTGCACTTCTCCGTGATTGTAATAAGCTATCAAAACTTCTGCCAAACAATCATCTCCATTCTAGAATTTGGGCAAAACCCCGTTTTATCCCAACAAATCTTAATTTATTGAAACTAGGGTTATGTCAAATATTAGGGTCTTTCCAGCAAGTTCATGGTTGAAGTCGATTGTAGCATTCTTATCCGTTTTTGATGTTACAACTCCGCTCATACCATTTCCGGCCATTACCGATACCCCTACTGCGAGGCTGTTAAAATCCGAAAAATTGTTGGAATCAAATATCTTTACAAGATCAGGATTCTTTTCCCCATAAGCTTCTGCTGCGAGGATTGTTACAGTCTTTTTCTGCCCTACTTGCATTCCTACAACGCCTGCATCAAATCCTTTTATCATTTGCCCAGCACCAACGGTGAAGGAAAGGGGATTTTTCCCTACGCTTGAATCAAATATTGATCCGTCTTCGAGTCGTCCAGTGTAATCCACTGAGACTTTGTCTCCGTTATTAACTTTCTTAAAATCAGCCAAATTATTCACCACATTTGAGTTTATGTCGGAAGCGTTTACCGAGATGTTTGAATCATTCGCCAAATTGGCATCATTTGTTTTTGAACCTGTGCACCCAAATAGCGCAGCAAGTACAATTAGTGCCACTATCAACGAGAAGATTTTCTTCATCTTTATTCCTCCAACTAAAAAACATTAAGAATAAGTGATTATAAACCCTCTAGTGGGCGAAAATTACAGGATTTTAATTGCCCGCTTTATTCGCTTTTACCTGTAAGTACTGCTTGTCTTTATCTGTTTTTGGGAGCACTCTTTTGACTCTTGAAAAACCCGCTTCTTCCAAATAGTTCTTCAGAATTTCAAAATCGTACCCAAAATTGTGGTGATCTTCAGGATATTTCTCAAAGCCATATATCTTGTTCAGAGCCCATTCTTTCTTTTGGGCGTCGCCTTCAATAAAAAGCCTGCAAAAATATTCAATATCTGGAACAATTATTTCCAACGCTCCTTTTTTCATAAGAACTCTGTTCATCTCTTTCAATGTCAATTTTGCGTCCTGTCGCAGGAGGTGTTCCAAAAAGAAGCGAGAATATATTTCACCAAATTCGCCGTCCTTAAATGGTAGTTTTCTTGCGTCGCCCACTACATCTACTCCCTCAAGGGGCCTTATGTCAAAATGAGCATAACCTTCTTTTGGCTTGTTCCCACAGCCAATTTCGAGTTTTTTTACAACCATGATTAATTTGAGGAGAATAGGATTTTTATATGTGTTCAAGCCTTGATTAGACATGGATATATGGATACTCATAAGCCAATGGCTTATCATTTTCGCCATTAACGTAATACCTGCGTTTGCTCCCCCCACTTGGCTTGTTCTTTCGACTTTCTATATTGCAGAGCCGCAGGAACTATTATTTTTGGTATTCCTAGGGGTTACTGCTTCAACCGCGGGAAGATATGCTCTTGCAAAAGGATCATGGTATGTAATCAACAAGTATGGCAGCATGAAAAGAAAAAAAGAGATGCAATTTCTTAAAGAGAGGCTAGGAGAACTGCCTTTGCAAAAATTCTTTTTCACACTTATCTTTGCGCTGGGCCCCCTTCCATCAAACGCTCTTTTTATCGCGGCAGGTTCGGCAGGGATAAGATTAAGAGAAATGCTCGCCGGGTTTTTTGTGGGAAGAACTTTAAGTTATCTGGCTTTAATATTTGTTTCAGAAAAGATATTTTCCTCACTTGAACTCACTGCCGAAGGAAATGCAACTCTAATGACGCTAATGATTGAAATAATTGGAATTATTGCAATCATTGCTTTTTTCAAGTTTGATTGGGAAAAACTACTTGGGAAAGTTGAAACTAAGGAGCGCCACAAGTGGCCTAAAATAAACAAACATAGAAAAGAATGACTAATATGGATATCAAAAAATCATACGCAATAGTCGGCGCTTCAAGCAACCCTGAAAAATACGGGTATAAGGTAACGCTTTCGCTAAAAGAACTTGGATTTGTTGTTATACCAATAAACCCAAAAGATGGCACCATACTTGATCTCAAAGCGTACTCTACTCTTGGAGATGCAATTAAAGCAAAAAAAATAATTGATTGCATAGTATTTGTTGTACCTCCTGCCGTCACCGAAAATGTTCTTGTTGAAGCCAAAAATTTAGGGATAAAAGAAGTTTGGATGCAACCAGGAAGCGAAAGCGATGCATCAATCAAATTCTGTGAACAAAACGGCATCAAATGCACGCACCACGCCTGCATCATGAAATTCTACGGCAATGTGAAATGACTGCTTTTTAAATATTATCCAGCCATTTTTCTGATATATGCAAAGGCCAAGCTTTTGCAAAAAATATGCCTTTGCGGGGGTACGGAATTGGAAAACCGACTGGGTTGAGGTCCCAGGCCTTAGTGGCTTTGAGTGTTCGATCCACTCCCCCCGCATGTCCTTTTAAAAACTCTCAAAGACGGATTCAAATCAAGCTCAAAAGGATTTGACCGCCGCCCAGCCAATCAAAATCCTTTTATTGCAGAAAGTATCCTGTATTGTGATGAGATCCATAATATTTGTCACGCTGCTTTTCTGGGCAGTCTTTTTTGCGCTGCTTTTGAGCGGCTGCACAGACGATGTGACTCAGAATAATCCTCTAATTTTTACAGGCCCTGTAGTGACGTTAGAAACAACTGAGGGCGATTCTTACCGCTACTCTTTTTGCTCCCCTGATTATAATAAATCTGAAACGACTTGCGGGGGCCTTGTATACGCTGCCGATCCAAGCGGAGGAGACCCTCCTTATTCATTTGAAGTAGGTTATGGCAAAGGGCTTCTTCCTCCAGGCCTGAGACTTAATCTGAACGGAGTCCTTGAAGGGAGATCCATATTGCCAGGAACGTATGAGTTTCAGATCTGCGCAAAGGACGCGACCGGAAACAGGGACTGCAAAGATGTGCGCATGATTGTCCACAGCGTGGTGAGTCTTGTCATAGAGTCTTTAGGGAATGGCGAAGTTCGCTATGAATCAGACGAACCATATATCACTAAGTGCGAAACGTCGGAGAAATATATAGGCTGCTTCATTTACAGGAGCGGAACTATCGTCACGCTTACAGCCCTTCCATATGAAGGCGCGTCCTTTGAAGGGTGGAGCAAGTCTTGCGACAAAACAAATACGGGCGTAAGCGCGGGGGCGGATTATTGCATGCTTACTATGGACAAAGACGAGTCGGCAACCGCAGAATTTTCTTCAACCGCCCCAGGACCTGTTGAACCACCGCCCGAGCCCGTCCCGGAGCCTGAGCCAGAGCCGACCCCGGAACTCGAGCTCAGCGTGGATGTGACTGTTGATTCGGCGAGTATCACAAGGTGCGCGCCAAGCCAGTATGATTCGCAAATGAAAGTCATGACAATTACAGCGCAGGGAACAATGACTTCAAAAGGCGCCTCGACATTTTCTAAGGTGTCCATCACTCCGGTTCTGACAAATCTTTCTTTTCCAAGCGACTACCCTGACAATCAAGGAATTTACAAAGACGACTTGGATTGTGGAGCCTGGAAAGTAAGCGCTGAATCAGGGTACGCGGAGTGCGTAAAAGAAGCGGGTGACCCAGATACGGCGACTTGGAGCCTGACTTACTCTCCGGCGTCAAGCAACTCTGTGCGAGAGGTTACTGTTTCAGCAGGAATATGGGCTTGGCCGACAGACGGTTCAAGCAAATACGCTAAGGCCAGCAAGCTCGCCGGCACCTGCTGACGCTTGATTGGATAAATATAGTAAAGGGCATATCTAAAATTTTTCCTTCATTATTATAGTCAATATAAGTTTAGCGTAGTACCTAAGTTTTTCCTCTTCGCAAAACTATAAATAGATGAAGGCTCTATACTAATTAAAGATATAAAAATAGGCTCACGGACGCATGAACTGTTTTACCCAATTGGTTTCCCCCCGCATCCTTAAATTGATTTTTATGAAAACAGTTCTTTTTTCAGTTACGCTCATCATGCTGTTTTTCTTGCTTTTTGGTTGCACCATCAGTGTCAATCCGATGGATCTTAACCCTGCCAACAATTATTCTGTTGTAACACCTTCTGATCAAAACGCGCCTTTGCAAACTACAAATTATGTGCTTTTGAGCGCTGAAGAAGTTACAAAGCACAAAGCAATTGGGGATTGTTGGATGATAATAGATGGAAATGTATATGATCTGAGTCAGTATGTGGACCATCCTGGCGGATACACTTATGTTCCTTATTGCGGAAAAGATGCGACCGAAGGATACACTACCAAGGGTGGCAGAACCAAAGCGCACTCGCCATACGCCGATTCGCTCCTTGCAGCATATCGGGTAGGAGCTATTGGGCAGACTGTAATTGCCCCGGTGATTGATAGTAACGCCGGCAAAACGGAGAATAACTAGTGACCCTTATGGATTATGCAAAAATAATGTGGGCGAAAATAATTGCTACAGTAGTTCTTCTTGCGGCATATT
>JBBSVX010000020.1:0-21057 GCA_038046585.1 archaeon | reverse complement strand
ATAAGATGTAACCGCAGCCTTTCCGGATTCGCTGAATGTATCCTTGTCCAAGTCATATATCCCAGCTAGCGCAAGATTGCAGAAGAAATTCTTTGCTTTGTCATTGTTTAGCTTTGCAGTAACTCCGCAGCCAAAATTCTCGAATGTTTTTTCAAACTTGCCATCAAGGGGCGACCAAACCGATGCCACTGACAAATAATCAGCAAATCCATATCCTTGGCGGTAGTCTGAAATGTAAATTCCAGCGGGTAAGCTATTGTGTATCTGGCAATCAATATATTGGTTATTATACTTGTCAGAAGGGTTACAGAAATATCCATCAGTTATAGGCAAAGTTTTCTTTCCTTCAATAGTATACAATGTTATCTTTCCGTCACCGAACATCTTGTCTTCTTTCATCATCGCTTTCCAATGAGCTGCAGACTCAGTTATGATTCTTCTCTTAGTCG
The DNA here is from genome assembly GCA_038046585.1 of archaeon. Classification (GTDB taxonomy): domain Archaea; phylum Iainarchaeota; class Iainarchaeia; order Iainarchaeales; family JAAZKV01; genus JAAZKV01. The sequence continues at coordinate 20,608 of JBBSVX010000020.1, read as the reverse complement.
AGGAAGCTCCCAAAGTAAGCCAATCGATTGCAGCCATTGCACCATAAATCATTTTATCTGATGTTGTAAGTGTCTTTATCCTCCCTGGCTCTTCGAAAACCCAAACGCTCAACTGAAGCGCAGCAGTCATCTTAGCCAGATTCGACTTTGATTTATACTCAGTAACCATTACTTTTTTGTCATACAATGAAACTACAGGCGGAACTTTGCTTGCATCGTTCGCATTTGTAATTTCCTTTACAAAAGAAAGATTAGGAGCTTTCAATCTCAAATCCACCTGGCCATTTTCGGGATTTATTAACCCTGCAACTTTGCTAGAATCATAAACAGCAACATCGACTTTACTATCATCATCCTTATTTACATTCCCTACAAATAATGATGTCTTAACATCTTTCATCAATTTGTCAACACTTTCTCTCCAAGCGGTACCGACAAAGTAGTATTCGCCGATTACTCCGCCGACAACTAATCCAATCAAAATTGAAGAACCTACTTTAGGACTAAACACCCTATTCCCAATCGAAGTACCAAAAGCTTTTCCTGAAGCGTATCTTAATATCGACCAACCCCCACTCATTATCCAATAAGATCCAAATCCTTGAAGCGAACCTATACCTGTATCAGAAGCAGTTTCACTCCATTCATCCCCAACAGCTCGTGAAACAACAAAATCATCTATACCACCAAGAACAGCGAAAAGAGTTGCCCCCTTGAAAGTATCTTTAATCCATGTCCAAACTGGTCTTGGGTTTGGTGTTGGAGGAGTAGGAGTAACCGGAGTAGGCGTCACAGGCGTAGGAGTAACCGGAGTAGGCGTCACAGGCGTAGGAGTAACCGGGCCTGGAGTAGGAGTCACTCTAGTTGGAGGCGCGCCAGATGTCGCAACATTACTTATTTTTGGGTTCTGTGTAATAGTGGGACTAACATCAATTTTAGGGCTTGCTGTAGCCTTAACGTCGCCAACTGTTGCAGTGCCCCCAGCACCGCCAGCCCCACCCTGATTAACTGGAGAGTTAATAATAGTATTATTTACAGTAACGCCGCCAGCAGGATTAACAGGAGCAGCGCCGCCACCAGTTCCAGCTCTTGGAACTTTTACGGTGACAGAAGGAGACTGCACCTTGGCAAAATTAGCCCCAGTAAAACTTGATTCGCTAATTGCATAATTTGCTCTGAGAAATTTTTCAACAGTTGCTGAAGATTTTGCGGTGGTCCCTGATTTAGCAGCCATGTCTTTTAGGAAATTATCATAACCCATCGCCTTGAGAGCCGACTTGTCGGCAACTTTGGCGTAAGGAGTTGCGGAATTGAACTGATTCAAGCATGCTCTAAGATCATAAACCCCTGACGGCACAGAAACCAAAGCTGCCCCGGTATTGCCTATAGGGATACCTGAAATTTCAATATTCAAAGGCATAACAGCAGAAGCTGCGTTTACTACGCTGATGCAAAGTATTAGCAAAACAGAAATCAGAAGAAGCCTTTTCATTCAAAACCACACTCGGTTTTTTTCAATAAAACAGAATCAAGCGAGGAAATATACGAAGGATATGCACTGTCAAGATCTACAACTACCAGTTCGGCGTACTCATCATAATTTCTGGCGAATTCATCAACTGCATTTGCCAGCGCTTCCAATCTTCCATACGCCTTATTTATGATATTGATTGAATCATCCAAATTTGCGAGGTCGCAGCTGTTTACTTCTGAGAAATACGCGCTGATTTTTGTCATATCGAAATAATCTGCTAGAGAATTATCTATTGTTAAAATGAAAACTGAAGCCGCTGCCGAAAGTTCTGCCTTTGATTCGGCATTATAGGGACCAGGGTTTGATTTGAAGCTGACAAGATCAGATTTGAGTTTTATTAAATTGCTTTCAGGCATCGCCAAATATACGTTCCCAAGAAGATCGGAACCAACTATTTTTAGCTCTCTAAATTCTGAAAAATTCACATCATTTGACTCAAAGAGAGCGAGCATCTTGCCATACCCTTCATCAAGCGAAGCTGTATTGTCAACGTAAGGAGCAGGAGTCAAAATAGAAGGAAGAGCAAAATAAGCGATAAGCGCAATAACTATGACTGCAACAACAATCCCCAAATTGCGCCATTTAGTATCCATTTTATCACTAAACAAAGTTGCTTCTATTATAATTGAGCGTTTAGGATATATAAATAGGTTTCTTACTGAGAAGAACTATAAAAAAGAGGCATTTTTCAAGTCAAAAGTCAGCCAATTGACAAAAAACACTACATCTTGTCGAAACCAAACAATCATTATTAAAACTAAAACAACCTCTATCCTTCAGCTAAACAAAAAAACTAGTGAAGAATTACTATGGCAAAAGTGGAAAAAGAAAGGATTATCCTTAGCGCTGAAGAGGCAATACTGCTAAAAGGAATAGCCGAAGTAGAGCTAATACCTAACCAAAAAGGAGTGTTCTTGCTCATAGACAAGGGCATAATGGGCAAAAACGAGGGCAAAGAAGTCTGCGTTCAGGTCCCTGCGAAGGAAAAACCAAGTGACCCTAAGGAAGAAACGCGCCAAGAAGTGGCTGGACTAATAAAAAAAGGAAAACTTTCGGAGCTTGTTGAGGGGAAGTTTGAGGCAACACTTAACGAGAAGCAAAGAAAGGCGCTCCTAGAAATGGTTGTGAGCGGAAAAATTTATGTCTTCAAGCTAAATGAAACTTACAAGAAAGGAGTTTACAGATTAAACGAAGAAGCGGAAGCTGAAAAAGAACGAGAAAAGAAAGATTCTGAGAATTTTGGCGCGCCTGAAAAACCAATTGACGAATATAACCTTGGCGTTGACGGATTCATTATTGCGAGATACCCTGAACGCGCAAGAAACCTGTCAATGGAATACGAAACCCCCATCAGAGAAGGAAAACTAAAGGGAATGAAAAGCTTTGACGGAAATTATTACTTAATCTCAACAGAACTCTTGGAAGCATACATCCAAAAAACAATGATTGCTTTTGGAAGCGCGCCCACAATGACCTTAGAGGATTTAGCGAAGAACACAAACGCCTCACTCACTCTCACAAGAATAGTTTGCGACTACCTAAAAGAAGAGGGCGAACTAATAGAAAAGAAAAAAGGGCAATACACTTATATCAAGTGAAATTAATTTTCAGATTTTTAGCTTGCGCCTTTTGTGGCGTTGACAAACAAGGTCTTTATTTCCGCATCAGTCAATGCGCGGTTCCAAATCTTAAGTTCATCTATTTCCCCAACAAATTTTGACACGCCATTAGATTGGGAAGTGCCAACATAAACATTTGATGTCTTCACATGCCCGGGAAAAATGTTTTTTGGAATGTCCGAAGCCTCAAGATTCCCGTCCACATACAATCTCGCAAATGAATTTGCAGGATCAGTAGATAGCGTCATCACTACACTGTGCCAATTATTATTTCTGACATCGCTTTTTGAAGAAATAATCAGTTGGGGCTTACCGTATGTTATCGAACCGTCGGTTGCAAAAATAACTGCTTTGTTGGTACGCCCATAAATGCACATTGAAAGACTCCAAGCCTGCCGTGGGGTATAATAAACATTGGCCGACTCGGAAGAAACTATACCTGCATCACAGACTGTGGTTCCTTGAGTTGAATATGGCGCCCCCTTAATCCACGCGGATATGGTAAAACCCTTGCTTGAATCCACGCCAACCCCCAAAGCGCTTGCAATGGGTGACTGAGTACCGCCATTGCTTGAGATTCCACTCCCAAACAATCCGTCAGAATATTCAAATACATTCGGAGTGGAAACAAATGTCAATCCTTTTCCGGAACTTATAGCGTCGGCATTCGAATCGTTTAAATGCCAAAGATCAGAAAGACCGACAAGAATCGGATCGCTCTTTGTATAATACTGCCCGTCAACCTTAATGAAATTGTTGCTTGATTCCTTGAGCGTGTCAAAAGAATCATTAACAGAAGTAACGCCAACGCTTGTCTGCGATTGCCCACCGCTTAAAACTCCTGTGACTGCAAGTATTACAATCGCAACAACAAGAATCGCTGCACCTATGATAAGCAAATATTCTATTGCACCCTGCGCTTTAAAATTATTTCCAATCTCACCCATAAAAATCACTTAATTCAGCTCGTCGCGTTCACAAAAAGCGCATTCACGTCAGCATCAGAAAGTGCGCGATTCCAAATTGAAACTTCGCTGATATATCCGTTAAAGACATAACCTTTTCTCGCTTCGGCGCCAATCATTAGCGGCCAAGGATTTGCAGGATTTGAACCAATATCATATCCCGCAGGAAGCGCAGCTGTACCGAAAGGAACGCCATTAATGTAACCTACTACCGTATCTCCTCTTCGCAAGAACACCAAGTGATACCACTGATTGAGATTTATATTTGCGCCAGGATAGCTAATGCCGTAAGAGGGAACCCCTACCTGATATCCACCATTAGTAACAAAGCACCCTAAATTTCCCCAATCAAACCAGCAAAGAAATCTCCCATACCTCGGATCAGGTTGGTCAAACCAACCCCAAGAAATAAGTGTATCAGCATTATTGCCTCCGTTTGGTTTGTCCCTTGTGTTGAACCAAAGACTTATTGTAAAATCATTTTTTCCGAAGTTAAGCGGAGAAGTTGAAGTAACAGGAACATAAAGAAAATTCCCATCATTTGCCTGGCCATGAGTAATACTCCCAAATTCTGTTGCAGTGCCCCATAATCCGTTCACTTGAGGAGGACAGTGTCCCACATCGCAAGTCATATCCAAATTATTAGGAGAGCTATCTGAGAAAGTGTTTCCTTGCGAGCCGTCCAAATGCCAAAGTGTAGCAAGACTTGAAACCATCGGATCCGATTTTGTATAATAATAATTATTCAAACGAATAAAATTTTTGTTTGATTCTCTCAAAGCATCAAATGAACTCCCAACCGAAGTCAATCCGACACTCGTCTGTGATTGCCCGCCGCTTAAAACTCCTGTGACTGCAAGTATTACAATCGCAACAACAAGAATCGCTGCGCCTATTATGAGTAAATATTCTATTGCGCCTTGCGCCCTGTATTGCATGCGAAATGAATAGATTTTCAAGTATAAAAGAATTAGTGACTGGGGTCACGGGGAACCAGAAGTCCAATTCCGCTTGGACCAAACGGAATACGCTAACGTCCCGTCCAAAGACGGGACTAGAGAATAATAAAAATAAAGACTGGGGTCACGGGGAATCGAACCCCGTTTTAGCGGTCTGGAGCCGCTCGTAATACCACTATACCATGACCCCGACTGCCATCCCAGTCGACATGACGCGTGGTGTCTTCGACACCACTGGTTCATTATTGTATACAATAAAGCAATCAAAGAAAGTTTAAATTGCTTTGCAGGAGCCAAAAAAGGGCGAAATCAGAGGCCGAGCTTCTTCTTCACAACAGTCATATCAAGATAAGGATTTGTCTTTAGCACATTCGGCGCAATCCTTCTTATTTGAGGGTCGATGACTCCAAAAGTTTCCACAAGAATCTTTAGAGAAAGCGCCTTCGCATAAGCCGAAGAGGACTTTGCAACCATACTTTTTTTCATCAAAGGTATTGCAGCGGAATTCTTCAAGTAAGCTGTAGATGCGAGCGCTTGAATTTGCACATTCTCTCTTGGGTCAAGGATAAACTCAGCTATCCTCGACGCATATTTTTTTCCAAATTTTTGGAGAGTTTGCAAAGCGCCTTCGACAACATATTCGCTTTTCGATCCAAGAATAATCAAAATTTCTTTTTCGTACTTTTTAGGATTCCTTGAAACACGCATCACAAATTTTTCCATCTGAGGCGCGGTCAAAGTATGAGTCTTACCCATGACATACCAAGGCACCCTTAGTGCGGATTTGCGTGCAGAAACTACAGGGTTATTTTTAGCCAAAAACGGTCTTCTTTTTATTACAGGCATGAAATATACTCTACTTAGAAGAATAAAAGGATTCCTCCTCGCGCCCAATAATAACCTTTAAATTCGCTCCCCACCAACACTTCACTACAACAAAAACAAATTTGAAAGCGATATAAATGATACAAGAAAAAAAGTTCACAAAAGAGATGGAAATAGCCACTTATGAAGAGTGGAAGAAAGGCAATGCTTACGCTTTCCACGAGGGCTCTGATAAACCTGTTTATTCCATTGACACTCCGCCGCCATACATAAATTCACCGATACATATTGGACACGCAAGCACTTATGTGATAATGGATTTTATTGCGAGATACAGAAAGATGATGGGGTATGAAGTTCTTTTCCCGTTGGGGCTTGACCAAAACGGACTCCCAATAGAAATCAGCGCCGAGAAAAAGTACAAGGTTGATTTCACAAAGCTCGGAAGAGAGGAAGCAATAAAATATTGCAGAAATCTCCTCAACGAAACCACAAGCGAAAGCGTTGACTCATTCTTTAAGTGCGGAATAGGATTTACTTCTTGGAAAGAAGGAGAAGAAATCGGAGCAATATACCAAACAGACAGCCCATCCTATAGAGCAGTAACACAAGCCACTTTCATCGATCTTTACAATAAAGGACTCATTTACGAAGCCAACAAAGTTGTGAACTGGGATCCAAAACTCCAGACCACAGTTGCAGATTCTGAAATAATTTACAAAGATGTTCCGGGGAACTTCCATGATATTGCTTTCAAAGTCAAGGGCACATCCAGCTCTGATGGAGCAGGAGAAGAAGTAATAATTGGGACAACTAGACCTGAACTTGTTTGCACCTGCGGGATGGTAATTTTCCACCCGGATGATAAAAGATACGCGCACTTGAACGGAAAAACACTTATCACACCATATTTTCACAAGGAAGTTCCCTGCAAATCGCACCCCGCGGCAGAAATGGACAAAGGCACAGGAATAATGATGATGTGCTCATACGGAGACCTCACCGATATTAGATTCTTCATCGAACAAGGACTCAAAGGACTTGTTGCAATAAACAAAAACGGAACGCTCAACGAAAATGCCGGCCCACTCAATGGACTGAAAATAATGGAAGCCCGCAAAAAAATAATTGAAGAGATGACTGCGAGCGGAGAACTCAAAAAAATCACTCCAACAGGAACACATAGAACACCAATCAACGAAAGAAGCGGAGCACCAATAGAATTTATTGAAATGCCGGAATATTATTTGAAACAACTTGAGTTCAAGGATGAAATGAGAAGAATTGCTGCTGAAGTTAATATTTATGCCCCACAGTCAAGGCAGATATTGCTTGATTGGATAGATTCTGTTTCAATAGATTGGCCAATCACAAGAAGAAGATTTTATGCAACTGAAGTCCCAATGTGGTACTGCAAAAACTGCAAAGAGCCAGTGCTTGCAAAGAAAGGAAAATATGTCCAGCCTTGGAAAGAAAAATATGAGGGCAAGTGCACAAAATGCGGTGAAACAGAATTTGTAGGAGAAGAAAGAGTATTTGACACTTGGTTTGATTCAAGCATCAGCCCACTTTACATTTTAGGATACGAAAGAAAACCAGAATTTTTCAAACTACACCCGCAGTGCTCATTAAGACCGCAAGGAAAAGAAATTGTAAGAACTTGGCTTTACTACACGCTCCTAAAAGATTTCTTGCTCACAGGAAAAACAATTTTTAAGGATGCTTGGATCCACCACCACATCGTTGACGAACAGGGGCATAAAATGTCAAAATCAAAAGGAAATGGGATTGACCCCCACACTGTTCTTGAAAAATACGGTTCAGGCTCGTTTAGAATGTGGTGCGCGGTTGAAGGAAATCTTGACAAAGGAGATTTTAGGTGCTCTTTTGCGAGAATAGAGAACGCGGGAAAGCAACTTGAAAAACTTTGGAACGTAAGCAAATTTGTCTCAATGTTTGAACTTACCCCAGAACAGGAAAAAAATGTTAAACTTGCAGAAATTGACAAGTGGGCATTAAGAGAAGCGAATGACATTGCAGAGTTTGCCAGAAAACAATTTGAAATTTATGATTTCCACAACCCCACAGTAAGGGCCATGAACTTTATCAGAGACGAATTTGCATCACACTATGTAGAATTAGTAAAAAGAAGAGCCTACAATAATGACCCTGTCGTAAAATTCACTGAATCTGAAAGAAACGCTGCGGTAAAGACTCTAAGAGACACTCTTAGAATTCTCCTTGAAGTTCTTGCACCAATAAATCCTGCAATGAACCATTTTGTGTATAACGCCCTTTTTGGAAAAAATGTTCACGAACAAAAATTCCCTGTCGGAGAAAAAATTGCAAGCAAAGTTGACGGCGCAGATTTAGTCGCATTTGATTCGGCTGTCTGGAAGGCGAAGAAGGATGCTGCACTTTCGCTAAAGGACCCTGTAAAGAAAGCCATAGCCCCCGAATCACTAAGAGCCTGCGAAGCTGAACTAAAAGCAATGCACGGAATACAATACATGGAATTTAAGGGAAAAGAAGTTTTTGTAGAAGCGAAATAAAAATGGCTGAAGCCAAGTAAGTCTATTTTAGCTAATTTAGCTACTTTTTCCCAGATTAGGCAGATTTTAATACCACTTTCTGCCTCGTAGTAAGTGATGAAATATACCCTGCTATATATAGTCGCGGCAATTCTCCTCGTCCTTTCTTCGGCGAATGCCATCTCCCCAAATGATGCTACAAACATTGTGGGGCTACAAAATGACTATTTGCTTGACTCAGAAAGCGCAGCAATTCTCTCGCCCCAAGTTCTTGTAAGCTATGCAAAAAACGATTACTGGATAGTTGTTGGCCTAAGCGACACCACCCCCACCGTTTACATCCCGGTAAAGAATTCAGATGCTACAATCGCAACGGGCGATGTGGAAACAAGGGAACTTATCAAAACCGAAATTGTAGTCACGCGAATTAATTCCCAAAAAAGCTCTATGACCGCAGGAGATTGGCCTTTCTCAAACACCACAAAAACAGATTTTTATGATCTTCAAAGAGTACTCTCCGAAATGGTCCCAAAAATTGTGAACGTGGAAACAGAACTTTCAAATCTGTCCGATGCCGATGCAAAGAGACTTGCAATATCTGCGGACGACATACAAACGAAGGTGGATAATCTTGCACTCAAAAGCGAAGTTGTCGCAAAAATAGTTGAAGACGGAATGGCGCTTGAAAATGATTATTTCCTAGATCCCGATACGAATGAAACGAGCGATTACCAAAGAGCTTTCATTGAATATTTTAGTATAATTGAAGCCTACAAGGAAGATTATGACAAGGTTTATTCAAGCATAAACACACTTAAAACTGCAATCGCGGCCCTTAGCATCGAAGGACTTACCTCGACACAAAAGAATTTCTTGGTGACTAGCCTTTCACCCCCTGCACAAACAGGAAAGATAACAAGCCTTGCAAGCAATACCCAGCAGATAAAGACCGTGGTAGAATCAATATTCTCCTCCGCCGCAAATGTCGAACCGATGGTTGCAAACTTAAAGACAAGAATAAACAGGAACAACGCTTCCCTTGCACTCTATGGGACAAACACAAAAATAACAAAAGCCGATGAGAGATTCAATTCTCTTTCAGATGCCGCCGAAGTTATCCTTTCAGAGGACAACATAGATTATTGGTCGGATCAGGACTCCGTAACTGCACTAAAGACAAATTGGACCCAAGCAAAAACAAGATTTAAAAACACTGAATATGACCCAGCTCTAAGTTTCGCATCAAAGGCGGAAAAGAACGTTTTAGATATCATAGAAAAAGGAATAAAGCCGTCCGAGACCGCCCTACCAAATGATTTAATATTCACCGCAATAGGAGTATTAGTTATAGCTACGGCAGCATTGTTCGTTTACGAAAAGTTCATTGTGAAAAAGAAACCTAAAGCAGGAGATGAAGGATATGAAGAGAACTTTGATATCAAGCACTAACATTCTTTTTGCCGCATTAATGTTCATTATGCTATGCTCATTTGCTTCAGCCAACGTACTAGCAAATGTTACCGCTGAAAAAACAATCCTTTCAACCGATGAGGTGGGATTTATTGTCATTGAATTCTACAATGATTCAACCAATGCTGAAAAAGGATTTATAATGAGACTTGAAGCTGAAGAAGGAATAGTTTTCCCTGAAAATGACGATCAAAGGCTCATGTCAAAAACAATTGATACGCTTGATGCAAAGGAAAAGAAAGAAATCAAGGTAAAAATCAAGGGAGCAACAACAAAAAATACATCGGCAAATATTTTCACTTATTATGGAACAAAGGAGCCCCTATCAAACGCCTCAGGAACATATATTCTTAGAAAAGAAATACCCGTGACAGTCAAGACTGGCGTTGAAAAGAAGCACACTGATGCAGGAGAGCAGGTAAATGTCAGCTTCAAGATAACAAATTACACTAAATCACCGCTACTAATGCTTGGAGCAGAAACTATCGCCCCTGATGGGTTTGAACAGAAAACGCAAACACTTTTTGTTGATCAGCTAAATGACAATAATAGCGCTGAAAGGGTGTTTGAACTTCTCGCCCCGACAAGCGTCACAGGAGATCAGAAAATTATGCTCACATATGGATTCATTGACGCCAATGGGCCGCATTATTTTGAAAAGCCTTTTGTAGTGAACTATACACAGTCAAACAACAACATACTTGCAATAATAGGGGTAATCGTTCTTGTTGTAGCAGGATACTTATTCATCAGGAAAACGAAAGAACAGCAGAATCTAAAGGGAACTGCAGATAAAAAGAAATAAATAAGAAAAATTGCAAAAATCAGTTGATTTCAACAATGTCCTTGTTTTTTAGTTCATATTCAGGGCCAACTCTTTGCCCCTCAAATTTTGTCGAACCCCAAACTCTTGCAAATTTCAAGTTCTTCGCAAAATCCTTGTGCACCAATTGGGCGAGATCTTCTACTTTTGCCCCTTTTGGAAGAGCCATGGGAGAGTTCATATCAGGATCTTTGCCCGGTCTTTTTGTAAAAACAAGAATTAAATCAAGGATCAAAAAGAGCCTATCCTTCACGTCAACTAGCGTGTGATCAGTAATCATTCTGGTATAAACAAACACCGCTTTTTTGTAGCATATTGTTTCGTTCATCGCCTCCGCTACTTCATCAAGTGAACTTATTTTCCCTGAAATTATCACTTGTGAATTTGAAAACCCGGAATTCTTCAAATAGTTTTCAAGTTGCTCAGCAGGGAAACTCAAAAGATCTTTTCCCGATATTTGAATGCCTGGAAAGCTTGAAACTTTTACCGATATCGGCGGCCTTGTTCTATTAAGATAAATATAAGATTTTTTCATTTCTTCTGAAAGAATTTTTTTGTCTTCATCCGAAGTGATTGTGAAAACAACTGCATCAGCGTTTCTCACCATGCTAATAATTTCTTTCCCTTGAGCTTTTCCATCAGCTGAACCCTCTATCAATGCAGGCAACTCCACCATTTGTATCTGCGCACCGTCGTAAATCATCATCGCAGGAACAGGTTCCTTTGTAGCAAAAGGATAATCAGTGACAGGAGTCATCTCTCTTCCAACAAGCCTATTTAAGAGCCAGCTTTTCCCGCTGTTTGGAAGGCCCGCTATTACTATTTGGCCGATACCTTCCTTCTTGACATACATTGCAGAGCCGCCACCGCCTTTCTTTGCACCGGTGTTTTTGAGGCGCTCCATTTCGCTTTTCATTGTAGCTACTTTTTTGTTTAAATCAGCGCGAAGCTTTTCTCCGCCCTTATGCGTCGGCACATGAGTCTGCATCTCAAGCAGAGCTGCAAGTTTCTCTTCTGGAGTCTTAGCGTTCTCATACTTTGTCAGCGCATTGCCATATTCAACTGAAACATTTGTTGCCATTGAAACAACTAACCCAGGAAACATTAAAATACCTTAAAGATGATAACTCTAACATGCCAAAACCAAGAAATGCTAGAAGAATAGCCGGTCAAGCTGCAGTCGCTGCGAGAAGCCCTTATTTTTGCTATCAACTCAGAGCTGAGGCTAAAAGATTTAAGGATCCTCTCCTGGAATCAAACAAATATATCAAAGATGCCTTACGTCAAACAAGAAAGGAAAATGAAGCGGAAAGGCTTTACAAAGGCGCAGGGTTGACAAGAACAGTATTTTACTCAAGCAAATTTGCAAAAGATGCCCTGAAAAGATCCATACAAATGCAAAAAGAACAAAAGAAACCAAAGCTCCCTTAACATGTTCTGATTTAGTCTGCCATAGTTGCGCTTATTACAAACAATTTCTCAAAAAACAAATCTTTTTTCGCAATAATGTGCGATTTGAACCCAACTGATTTGAGGAGCGAAAGCACTTCTTTCTCATTATTATGAGAAGACACAAGCAAATACAATAATCCGCCTTTATTCATGTGCGGTTTAACTTGGTCGATAAAAAGATCAATCACTTCTCTCCCATTTTTCCCGCCGTCAAGGTCAACCCACTTTTTTTCGTCGCTTGGAACGTATGGCGGATTAAATGCAATAAAATCAAAATCTTCGTGCTCGAGCTTTGAGAACAAATTACTTTTTACAAAGCGAGTTTTTATTTCATTATGTCCTAATTTAAGTGTTTTTTGTCTTGTAAAGCGCAACGCATCAGGATTAATATCGACAGACGTAACTGAATCCGCGTCCGCCTTTAGCATTGCAAGGGTTTGCACTCCACTTCCGCACCCCATATCTAAACAGCGCTTGCCTTTGAGGTTGAGTTTATTTATTTCCTCTTCAAGGAGCCATGAATCATCAGACGGTTTGTAAACTTCAGCCATTTTGTTCACTCAAAAAAATAATGACAAAAAAAGAAATTTACTTTATCAATTTGATTGAGCCCAAAGCTCTTCAAACTCGGCCGTGTACTTTGCCGCAAGATCCTTGCTCCAAAGAAAAATCAAGTTTTCGTCGTTTTTCTCATCAGCGTTCGCCGAATAATTGAACGATCCCGTAGCAACAAAGTTTCCATCAATCACAGTGAATTTGTTGTGCATGTACCCCGAACCATTTCTTTTCTTTACCAAAATTCCCTCAGCCATAAATTTCTCATCTTCGCTGTAATCATTCGCAGCCTGGTCATTGTCAAATACCACTCTTACACTAACACCCCTTTGTTTTGCCGCAATTACTGCTGCCCCCAAACCGTCATGAGTGAAAGAATAAATAGCGATATCCACTGTGGTTTGCGCTGAATTTATTTTTGATATCAATTGATCTCCGCAGTGATCTTCGGGACAAAAGTATACTTCAGAATTACCCACTGATGGTGTTGAAATGTTACAAACTGGACAAGAACCCATTAGGCTTGAAATAGAACCATTGTTTGCGAATAGCATAACAAGTCCGCCCACGGCGAGAACAAGTATTGCGAGTATTGCGCCCCACCCTTTCATCTTAGTCATGCAAAATGAAAGGGATTAAGTGTTTTTATTGCTTTGGAAAGAAAAAGAATGATAAATTAATTGCCTACCGGTCCGCCAGTACCCCAATCTGTTACACCCCAAACAGGCCCGCCTTCTCCCTCTCCGCCAGATATGCCGCCAACAGACTCGCCGGTGCCGTCGCTTTCAGGAGGAGTTACCGGAGGAATTAGCGGAAGAGTCACGCCAGGAATTGTAGGGAATGTTACAGGCGGAATGTAAGGCCCGACTTGGCAAGACTGATTTGAATAAGTATTTTGCATTGTGCACACCTGAGTAGTTGTGGTCGTTGCTCTTGTACAAGATGCACTTGAAGTTACCCCTGCATTAAATGCGGCTCTTGCAACGTTAAGATTTGCTTTTGCGGTTACGCTGCTTGCCACGTAATTAATTTTCAAATAAGCATTTGATCTTACGTTGAAAGTTGCTCCGCTTGTTGTCTTGCACGAAGAATAGCCCGCGCAGGATACCGTTTGAGGCGAATAAAGCGTAGTCATAGTTGGAGAAGTTCTAGACCCTGTGCTCCCCACAGACATCCCAGAATTTGAGAATGAAAATGCTTTTGTAAGAGGATCTGAAAGAGTGTAATTATATGTTACAACTGCTGCTTTGCCTTTGTTGGCTTTTGTCCAAGAATATGACGAACCATACTTTGCGAGATAACAATAATTCCCGCTAAGTGAAACTGTAGCAGTATATTTGCTCACAGTACTGCTATTGCTAGCGGATCCTGTCGCGCTCTTGCTCGCAATTGAATTCCACACTGTCCCGCATGTTGCTGGTTTTGTGCAAGTCAAAGTGCAAGAAGTTCCAGAGCAGGAAACTGTTCCGGCAGTATAACCGGAAGGACAAGTTGGAGTGCAACTATTATACCCGCCACATGTTCTTGTACAACTTGTTGAAAGGCAATTTACATTCTTGTCAGTGTAATCTGCAGGGCATGACGCCGGAGTGCACGCTCCGAGTTTTGAGCAAGTTCTCGTGCATGTCCCATTTACACACACTTGTCCGCCATCAGTGTAGCCCGCAGGGCAAATTGAAGGAGCGCAGGTGTTTGCAACGCATGATGCTGTGGTCGCATTACATGTTTCTGTAGCAGCACACTGCTTAATCGTATTTGAATCAGTAACCGTTCTTGTCTTGCATGTGAGAGCTGTCGTGTCGCAGTAGCCGTCGGTGTTTGCCCTTGTTTTCAAAAGCTTGTTTAAAGCAGTGTCGCAGGAATAAGCCCATACGGAAGAATTCACATCAAGCGAGTTGCAGTTAGAGGACTCGACCCATGATTTTGAGCAATTAGGTAATACTTGTTCTGCCTGTAGTGAATCAAAAGAGCATCTCTTGTTGCCTATAGTAAATGGAATGCAAGTGATGCTTGCGCTGGCGGACGTTTTCATCACAGAAGGACTGTCCAGATAGTAAGCTATGAACCCCATCGTTTTAGTTGAATCGAATGATGAGGAATAATTTACGTCGTACTTTGCGCTTGCTGAATTATTGTTGATATCAGCATAGAGCGTCGCGAAGTAGGCCCCCGAAAGATAAAGCTCGTATTTAATTCTCTTGCCGTTCGCTATTCCGCTTGTTGATGCGTTGAGGTAGACTGGAGAACCAACCGCTATTGGAGTCCTACTCCAGGAAACGGAAGTTATCACAGCATTGTTATCAACACACTTTGTCTGCGTAGCATTACAGGTTTGTGTTGAGGAGCACTGTGTTGTGGTTGAGCTTGAGGAAGCTGTTGATTTGCATGTTAATGCTGATGAATCGCATGAGCCTGTGTTCCAAGTGCTTGCCGCTATGAGCGCATTGTTGCTGCAAGAGTAGGATATTGCTGGCGAAGTTGTGAGAGTTGAACAATCCGAAGTGGCTGCCCAAGTTGTAGTGCATGTTGTTGTTCTGCTTTCCGATTCAACTTTGTTTGAACTACATCTTTTGTTTCCTGTGAGTCCTGCAATGCATGAAACTGTAAGAGATGAAGACGTCCTATTTACAGAGGTGTTTTCATCAACTGACACCTTGACTTTCACAGTGTTTCCGCTGGCGAGTGCCAAGTTGTATGCGGCAGTCCACTGGACTAATGCTGTGTTTGATGCAACATTAGCATAGAGCGTTGTAAGGAGAGTTGAATTTCCGCTCGAGATTTCATATTTCAATTTTTTGCCGTCAGTTACGCCTGAAGTTATTGCCGAGATTGTAACAGTGTCATTTTGAGTCAAAGATGATTTTGACCATGACACTGAAGATATTGTACAAGTTGAAGTATTGCATGTTTCAGGAACAAGAGTAGGTATCCATTCAGTAGGCGGAAGCCATATGCCCGTATTCACATAGCTGGAAGCTTTCGCCTTGATTGAGGCCGAATAATCTTCAAAGTCTTGCAACAATTTGTTTATCTGTGTTCCTGAAGCAGTAGGGAACTTTGAGCTCAAATAATATTTCACATCTTCCTTGATCGCCACTTTTGTGTCCAAAAGACCGTACTCTCCGGCTTCAGCGTAAAGCTGTGCTGCCGTTGCTCTAGCATACTTATCATAATCGCCACCAAGCGCTATCGCCTCATCAAATAATGCCATTGTATCAAATGAAGCCAAATATAATTTTTGAGCTTCTATGTATGCGCTAAGCTCAGTGCCGCTTAGTTTATTCTTAAGCAGCATGTCAACAATCAAATCTTCAGTAGCCTGATCAGTAAAATTTGAAAGAATTATTGACTTGGTGAGTCCGTGACCTATCTCGTGAGGGACAACCCCATTTATCACCATTGTTCTGAACTGATCTTCAGTCATCGAGAGAGGCTTTGTTGAACTTAGATAAATTTTCTTATCGCTTGGATCAAATCTTCCTAAAGCGCCGGTTCTTGAAGGGACTTTTTCAGCTATTTCTATACCGCTTATTGTTCCCCTAGTCAGGCCGAGAGTCGACATAGTGTTTGTAACCTTAGTCGAAAGCTGATCGCCATAAGCCATCTTGAGCATTGTTGTTGCAGTGTCATCAGTTCCCTTGATGGTAATTATTATTCCATTCTCAGTTTCCATCTTGAAAAGCGATTCGGTTGCACTTATCGCATCTTCTGCGGAATTCATTTTGGTAAGAACAGCAGGGTGTTCTTCAATAAGCAATTTAAATCCTTTCTCTGAAACTGTTTCTCCGCGGGAAAGAAGCTTGAGGATTGACTTCACTCCCGACTCAGTAACTGAAGGCAAGTTCTTTCCAAGCTTCCAAACATACATTCCAAACTTCTTTGGAGCAACTATCATTGTCATATATGCGTCATCGACAACTTTTCTTCCTAGTCCTCTTGCTGCACCCTTAAAGTAAACTTTAATCGCAGTCAATGTTGCGTCGCCGGCTTCAATTCCGCCTTCAGCAATCCCGCCGGATGCAATCGCCCCGACATAACCCACAACATCATATGCGCTAACCACATATGTAAATTGGCAGAGGAAAATATCAAAGAAACTTTCATCAGCATATTGCGCAAGAGCATTTCCTATCGGACCCGGCACTAGGGAAAGCGGGTGGCTTGATATGCAGCTGATTGAGTCGCGCGTGTCTTGGGCAAGTTCAAGTATTGGAAGAACTCCGCAAGTGATTGTCTGAGCGTTGCTTAGGTTTCCCGACCAAAGGCAACCTGACATGAATTGCCCGAATGCCCAGCCTGGGTTTGCGCCCTTGTCAACCATCAGCTTCAGCGAGGCTACTGAGTCATAATATGTTCCGTCCCCTCTTGCGAGGATTACATATTTGCCTTGGTACCATGGATTGTCCCCCATTGAAACATCTGCTTCTGAATTTTTGAGTCCGCGCTTTGCCACCTCGGCCTTGTATGCCGCAATCGCTTTGTTGTTTGTCTCATTTCCAAATAATATCAAGTTATTTCCGTAGTGCTCGTAATCAAATGATCCTGTGAGCTGACTTGAATAGTAAAGGGTTATTGAGCGCCCGGCTTTGGTTTCTATTGCGCTCTTTAATGCATTAAGTTGTGTCAATGCGTTGCCCGTAGGGTTATCATAAGAAATTATTGTTATTGCGCCGTTCTTTGCCATCGAATCAAGCGCACCAAATGTTGCGGTGCTTGTTGGAAGTGTTACATACATGTCGCTTGAGTACTTCTTCTGCGAGTCAACTTTTGCTTCAAAGAAATATTCGGGTATACCGTACTGATCCTCTATATATGCGGCAGTCCATTGCACTGAAGCGGAGCCGTTTGAAACGACAGCGCTCTTCTGTTGAACATAATCGTTCATCAAATAATTGCAAACAGTGTTTGCCGCGCAGTCATTTTCCCATATGTCAAATGTAACTGTTTTTCCATCGCAGCCGCTTGTTGCAACTGTCATTGTGACATTTTCCCATTGTGCTGCGCTGCTCTTCGACCAAGTCGCGCTTGTTATTGCGCAAGTCGTATTCACTGTTAGAGGATACCCAGGCACGTTATAATTGTCGCTCCATCTCTCAGTGAAAGGAGTCTTCCAGAGGCCAAGCACCAAACTGTAAGTTCCGCTCGGAGTGTTTGGCTGTATTGTAAAAGTTCTCGAGTAAGTGTTTGACCCTGTAGCTATTGTCAGTGTCTTGTCGCCCAGTATATCCGAGTATTCTGTTACCGTATCGCCGTTCTTGTAGAGCGAAGCTCCGAGAGTTGCGGTTATTGTAGCGCCCGAAACATTATTTATTGTGTAATTTATTGTGAATGACTGACCCGGCGTAAGCGTTGGAGCTGATGGTGAAATCGAGTATCCTGTAATCGAGGCTTTTGGAATGCAGGCTCCGCTTGAACATGTCTTTGTTGAAGCGCAAACTGTTGAATCCCAGGTACCTAAAGAATTGCATACTTGTGCTGTCGCTGAATTTGCGCATTGAGTTCTGTTGGCTACGCACCCACATGTTCCCCCAGTTACACACAGTCCTGAAGCGCACATCATTGTAGAACCTGGGGCTGGAGAGCAAGCAGATCCTTCTGCAAGCCTTATTACGCAGTCAGCTCCGCCAAAAGCTAAAGCGCTACAGTACTGTAAAGCAGTGGTCGGATCAGCATAGCATGTTTTTGAAGTGGACCAATAAGTTGTACAATTTGAATTATAATATTCAGATTCAACTGCTGACGTTCCCGAGCATCTCTTGGTGCCTGTTGTAGCGCCTTGAGTGCATTCGTTCACTGTTATTGGATATCCGCTCAAGTCATAATTGTTGCTCCACCTTTCGGTGAAGGCATATCTCCACAAACCCAATGAAATCTTATAAGTTGCACCAGGCGTATTTGGCTGGATTGTAAAAGTTCTTGAATAAGTATTTGTTCCAGTAGCGATTGTAATTGTTTTATCTCCTGAAGAATCAGAATATTCTGTTACATTATCCCCATTCTTGAAAAGCGAAGCGCCAAGAGTACCTGTAACAGATCCGGAACCATTATTTACAATAGTATAATTTATTGTGAAAGAAGATCCTGCTGCAAGCGATGGGTTTGTTGGCGAAAGAGTCGCGCTTGAAATATATGGCTTTTGATCTACGCATGAAGCATTAGTGCAAGTCTGGTAGACTTGGCAGGTTCCCTGCTGAACTGATGATCCGTTATCATAGCAAGAAGTAGAACCAGAATTGCACCCTCTACTGTGCGAGATATACCCATAAGACGAACTTGAAAAGCACTTGGATGCTTCATTATAAGATGAGCATGAATCCCTGAGTGATTTTCTATTTCCGCATTGATCATAGTAATATAGCTGATTGTTATAACACTTTGAAGCGTAGGTACTTGAACCGCAACTTACTGTGACAATCGATCCCGCTTCATAATTTGGATTCCATCTTACTGTGAAGGGGGTCTTCCAAAGACCCATTGAGAGTCTATAAGTGCCTGTTGCTGTTCCAGTAGGAACTGTAAAATATCTATAATACCAATTCCCATAAGTAGCAAGAGTCTTTGTTACATCTCCACTTGGATTGCTTATCTCAGCTCCACTACTACTAATTAGCGATGCCCCTAAGAGACCGCTTTGGCTTGTCGACATTGGATTGAAGACATAATAATATAGTTTGAATGAGTTTCCAGGAACTACAGTTACAGTTCCTCCTTCAACCCCGTTTGTGTTTACTGAATAGTTGCTAATGTAAGGCTTTGTCGTGTCACTGCCAGCAGGGGCCGCTGCAAAAACAAAAGAAGAAATGAACAGAACGAAAAGGGCTAAAAGGGCTAAATAAGAAAACTTGTTTTTTAAAGTGCAACAACACATAGCAACCTTAAATTAATTATTTGGATAGGACCCCCTTAAAAGCTTATTTATTCATGGGACGAAGTGAATAGATTTTTGGTTTTGCGAATTGACATATTTTTATGCGCCAAATCGCAAAAATGACCAGCATAGAATAAAGAATTACAAGTCAGCTAGGCGTCCATTCCTTTCTTTCTGAACCCGGGCAAGTGTCTTAGTGAAGCCTTTTCCTCTCTTTTTATTTCGTCCTTCAATCATGAATCTTTCAAGCATCCTCGCAGTTTCCCTATCTTCATGAGTTGGTGCTCTTTGCTTCCCCATATTCACTTTGCCAGCTTTCATTTGGGCCAAGTGTCTTTCAAGCATTCTTACTCTTTCCTTATCTTCCGCAGTGGCTAGTCGTCCAACTGGTTTTCTTGCTAATTTGTTTGCTAAAGGTTTACGAACTGGCATCAAATCACCTGCACAAACAAGCGCAGTTGTACTTAATATATTTATTATCTAACGCCCCAAAAACGAGCCAAACAATACCCTTTCAATCACTCTTTTATATTACCAAAAACATTAATTTTCGCATGTGGATTGGAGAATTCAAAGTGTGGCACAAAGGAAGTCTCTTTATTGATCTTTGGAAAAAATACGATGTGCACGCCTACTCAGTATACTTGAATAATTTTGAAGAGGATGGCGAGCCGCACGTAATGAGAGAGGCAGTCGTTTGGGGAGGCGACGCAAAGAAAGTAATAAAATTCATCAAAGGCTGGCCCACGGCGAAAGTGATTTACTCAGAAAAGAATAGAATAATATTTTCAGTGAAAGCGCTCAGATCATTTCATACGACAGTCCTTAGCGGACAGGTATTTTTGGTGAAACCGGTTCTTGAAGAATATGGCTGGCAGTGGTGGACTGTTGGAAGCAATTCAAAAGAGAACATGATGAAGTTTTACAACAAAATCAACTCAATGAAAGATTATACAAAAATAGAGTTATTGAGCGTGAAAAAAGCCACTCTTGAAGAATCATCAATA
>JBBSVX010000019.1:607-11292 GCA_038046585.1 archaeon | reverse complement strand
GGAATTATTTCAAGAAGGGTAGATGCCTCAAAGGCGATTGCGCTTCTTGTCGAGAAAGGAATACTCGAGCAATTGCCAGATGCGGGATTAAGAATATCTCAAAGCTATGTTGAGAAATAACACTATTTCTAGGACATGTTTTTCGGATTTGTATGGTGCTTGAATGATCAAATACTTCCCCACGGATTGTTTTTCATGGACCCTAGATCTTAGAAATCCGCCAACAATTAAATACTTCAAAGACAATTATTCTTTATGATTCAAAAAGAACCGGGTTTTAGGGTTGTTCCTGGAAAGAAGAACTCCGTTGACAAGATGGTGTTTGATGTTTGGATTACTTTCGGGTCGCGCGCGGATCCTTTCTTTTTCACTAGTCCCTTAGCAAGGGAAGCTATACAGAATTTCCCAAAGCATTCTCCCTTGCAGAGCACGAACATAGGCGAAGTGAGCTATTCTCTCCTGTCAGAGGAATATGCTGATGAAGTATATGGCAAAAGAGGGTCGAAGTTCAGGCAGGATTTTCGCGAAAAGCACGGCCTTGGGGACAAGCCGGCTTACATCTATGAATTCTTTCCCTACAATTCTCCGCTTGCAAGGCTGAGTCCTACTGCCGCCAACAAGGAAAGATCTTATTTCCGAAAAAGAGGGATAGCGCTCAACGTTGAAAGAATCGCGCTAAGAGAACTGCTCAAGGTTTCTCCGCGGGCAATGCTTGTGCCTTCGCTTTATATGACAGGGCCCAGAGTGAAACAGCTCAGAAGAAGAGGAATGGACATAACAGGCAGCAACCAAATACTTTCCGCAAGAAACGTGCTCGAAGTGCTAAACAAGCACAAAAAGGAATACAAAGTAGAGCATAGGATACCTACGCCTAAGAAAAGAATGGCTTTCGCTTTAAAAGCGAAAATGAAATTAAGAAGAAAACGCTGACTTTTATAAAAGATTAGGACTTTATTTACCAAAAGCGTCTTCGATTATTCTTTTAGCACGTACATAAACCTCATGCGCGTCCATGTGAGGGGCGGCAGAGCGTATATTTCCTGCCTCAAAAGCAACCATTTGAGTTTTATTTAATCCATGTGTTTGAGCCCATTCCCTTAGTGCCACCCTATGAGATCTTCGAGCTTGTCTCGCATACATTTCATTTGTTTGTGCAGTGGTCAACAAAGCACGTCTCTTACTAACCAATCTCGCGGGAGAAGGCTTTGCTTTTTTATAAGGGACTTTACCTTGGTTAAACACATGCATAAAAGCACCAATTCTATTGTTGCATAAACACTATTTAAATATATCCTCAATTTAAACAATTTAATGCCCGCTCAGGGATTTAGAACCAGACTCATATTACAAAATTTTACGCTGAAGACAAGCAAAGGTTAAAACAACCTGCAAGACAGCGTCATGTTGAAATTTTAGAATCGGGGTAAATTAAGCTTTTTGTAATACTTCTTTTAGATTCTGAAGTTCACATAACTCTTTTATTTCAAAATCGGCGTTGCCTTTTGGTTCATTTTTTTTATTTAAGAAAACAGTTTTCATTCCAAAAAGCGCTTTACACAAAATCAAGCAACGCATAGGGATGGATGTCTCCAAAAACGCTTTTAGAAACGTCAAGCATGCAAAACAGTTCTTTGAAGAACTTGGATTCAAAGTCACCGTTCACTCCCCAAAAGAAATACAGGATGAACTGGTTACCCCGAAGCTATTCAAACTCAGCAAGCAAAAAGCGGTGAAAATGCTTGACTTTGTTGTGTTTGAAATGCGTGCAAAGTGAGTTCACCGGCACCGAACCTACTTAATTCTTCTTAAGCGCTTAACAAAAACTCTTGAAAAAGGAGCTTTAGCGAAGGTGCTAGGAATACAAAAAAGACTTACCTGAACATCAGGAATATGTTGAAGAAGAATAATATTATTGTGTCAACGAAATTATTTGCTGTTACTATGATGTTCCCTGCCTTCATCTGGACAACGACTTCGGTTGAAGGATCTGTTGAGTTGGCTAACGCGGTTAGTGCGGCTGGCTTAACATTGACTGTGTAATTGGCGTTTGGCAAATCGCTTCCGGTTGTGATGCTTGTTACGGTGCTATTTTGGATTACTACTCCATAATGGGTTCCTGTGGATTCATCAATAACATTTACAGTTGAATTCCCTAGTATTCCTAGCGCGTTTAACACCTGGGTTTGAGTTGTGCTTGCGACTTCTACTCCTCCGGAGCATTCAACAAACATTGCCCTGAATTGGGTTCCTATTTCAGTATCACAATCAATATTTACATTGCATGCAGGGCATACTGCACAGGTATTGTAAGTGTTCTCGCATGCGAGGTCTTTTTGCGGTGCGCCGTTGCAGTAATATGGCGACTTGCTTCCGTTAACACTGTTGCTGACCACGCTTGCGGTCGGATAAAAGTAAGTACATACACTTGTGCTTGTTGCCGTGTAGCCGACACACTGCTTTCCTAAATTCTGACAAACCTCTGTTCCGGTGTCTCCGGCCGAGTCATCCGACTTCACAATATAATAGTTTTTTCCGTTAAGGGAATATGAGTCAGTTGAAATTGTGGTTGTAGTAGTGGTATTGGTTCCAGTGCTAGTGCTGCCTGTTGTTCCAGTACTTCCTGTCGAGGATGAATTATAAAAGTAAACTCCAGCTTCGGAAGCGATACTGGCGGAGGGAACCCCTGCGCATGTAGCCAATTGAGCGCTCGTTGTTGAATAACATGGAGCACTTGCTACACAATTAGTCGCTTCCCATTTATTGCATCCCGAGCTTTGCGAATCCGGCACGCATTTCTGATAAGCATAAGCACTCGCACAACTTATTTGATTAAGTTCACAATCATTATAGCTGCAGGAGCCGGACGTAGTCGAACTGCTTGCTCCAACCAGAGTTGGACCTGATACAAAATAAGTGGAGTTACTGCATCTTATTGAGCTTGTGGAGCCAGAGTAATTGTTAAGTTGGCAAACTATCTGCCCGTTTGCGGCAGGAGAATTATTAGTGCAGCTGGCGGCTACGGCAGGATTGTTCACAACCGGTCCCGGACCCGCTGTATAGCAAAATGTGTTCCCTGCGTTAACTGCATTACAGTTGACCTGCCCCGCATTTTTAAAAACGCATTGATAAGTCGCTGCTGAAGCGAAGCTGACAAGAACCAAGACAAACAATACTACTACAAGAACTCTAAACCCTGCAACCATAATCTGTATAGGATTAGCGCTTAAAGGCTTTTTAATATATGGGTGCCTGTGCAGGAACTCAGAATATCTTAGAATATAATAGTTCCAATATCTGGAATAAGTCCGCTCTTCGAAATGCTGCTGACACATTAACCGACGCAAGCCCACTCAGAATTAAATACTCTTGGGACACTCATTTTAGAAGAGGGGTTATGGATGAAGAATTATTCTGTAAAAACCGTTGAGGATTACATTGCAAATGCTCCTAAAGAAGCCCAAGCCAAGTTAAAAGAAGTGAGGGCTGTAACAAAATCGGCTGTGCCAAAAGCGGAAGAAAAAATAAGTTGGGGCGTTCCATTCTACAGATATCACGGCGCCCTTGCTGGATTTGCATCATTTAAGAGCCACGTCAGTTTTGGGCTTGGCTTAGCAGGACTTGAAAATAAAGACCGCGAAATGCTTGAAAAAAAAGGATATGTGACTGGAAAGAAAATTATACAAATAAGGTTTGACCAAAAAGTGCCGAGTGCTGTGATTAAGCGAATCCTAAAAGCGCAAGCTAAGATGAATGAATCTAGCGTACTAAAAAAGAACAAGTGCTAGACTGCTTCGGCGCCAAACATCCAGAACTTACTTAAACAAAAAGAATAGCGGCTTTGTATGCTTCCAAAAGGTACTTTTTCTTTTACCCAAAACCTTTTAAAATATACTTACATATACATATGTATAGGTGGTTATATGTATAGTACTGTTAGGGTTGCTCTTGAAACAAAGGAAAAACTTGAAGCCCTCAAAGAATACAAAAGAGAGAGCTTTGACGAGGTCTTAAATAGACTAATAGATATTGCTCCTAAAGTTAAGAATGAACTTGTCAGCGAACTCGTAAAAGATGCTGAAAAATATGATAAGAAAGCCGCCAAGCGCTATTCGGCAGTAAGCGAGTTTCGAAAAGAACTAGAAGGTCGTTAAATGCCTTTCGCTTTCGATCGATCGGAAGAATTGGCTGATACTCTTGCAAAAATCAGCAAAAAACACAGGCCACTCTACGAAGCGGTGCTCAAAAAAATGGAAGAAATAATATTGCGCGACCACAAAACTATAGATTATTACAAAAACCTCCGAAACGACCTCTCGGACTTCAAAAGAGTTCATGTGTACAAGCACTACGTTCTTTTCTTCAAAGTTTACAAGGGAAAGAATTTGATTTATTTCCAGAAACTATGCCACCATGACGAAGCATACTAAAATCGCACAGAAAGCTAGATAATTTGTTTGATGGTATATTTTGTTGATTGGCATGCAAATACGAAAAGCTACTTTGGCAGATTTTGACTCTTTTTTTAATATAATACTTGCTTGCAAGGAAGACATGAAAGCAAAAGGGGCGGAACAGTGGCCAAGCCACCATCCGTCAAAAGAAAGGGTGCTTGACGGGATAAAGAAAGGCGAACACTTCGTAGCCCTTCAAAACAACGCCATCGTCGGCGGAGTACGACTCAATCACACGCCCGACGACCAGTACGCGCTCGTAAAGTGGGGCATTAAGGACGAAAAACCATTAATTGTCCATCAGCTCGCAGTCGACCCGAAACTGCAAGGAAAAGGAATAGCCAAAGAACTGATGGCTTTTGCAGAAGAATACGCAAAAAAAGAAGGGTCAAAGAGTGTAAGGCTTGACACATACTCAAAAAACACTCCTTCAAACAACTTCTACAAAAAGCTCGGCTACGAATTTGTTGGAACAATCATGATGCCTCAATACATGCCCGGAAAATACAACTGCTACGAAAAAATGATTTGATTACAAGTAATTACCTTGCCAGCAACTAACCCTTTTGTCTTGCCGGCACCAAACCCTCAAAACTAATTTAAGCGCTTTAAGCAAAGTTCTTTTTGTGGATGCCTCGAAAAACTTTTTGAAGATTGCTAAAAAGGAACTATTATATAGTTCGCTATGCATTGACTATATACAAGCTATTGGTGGTTTTTTGGAAGATGTTACTACGATCCAAGTTTCAAAAAAAGTCGTTGCCGAATTAAAAGGGGTAAAGCAATACCCTAGGCAGACCTACACTGAACTGATCCTTGAGATGTCAAAAACATTCAAGGCCGTACAGATGCAAAAAAACCAGTATGACGAATTTTTGCACAAGGTGCAGCAGCAGAAGATGAAAGAGCTTTGGGATAACAAAGCCGACGAAGCATGGGAAAAGGCTTGAAATTGGTGAAAAAATGTTTAACTCCGGCGACGTTATTTTGGCGAACGTGCAGTTTGCTGACTCTTTTGAAATAAAAAAGAGACCTTGCGTAGTGCTTTTTGAAGAACTAGGAAACATTGTGGTTATGGGTGTGACAAGTAACCCGGGGATGAGTGGAATCTCATTGACTAAAAAAGAGGGCGCAATCAAGGACAGCGTGATTAAGACAAACTATATCTTTACTGTGGGCGAAATGCTTGTCGAAAAGAAACTCTTCGAACTCAGCGCTGAAAAGAAAAAAATTGTTTATGACGAACTGACTAGAAAACTAGGCAAATTAAAACACTAATTCTTAGATAATTTCTTAGCCGGCGCCAAACCCCCGAAATTAATTTAAGCGCTCTAAACAGCTCTCCTTAATGGTGGGTGCTTTATGGAAACCGCAAAAAACATAGTATCTTATTACTTTTCTTACTTATCTTACTTGGTGGTTTTTGTGGGGTTGATTGAGATAAAAAGCGCGACAATTACAGAAAAAGGACAGATAGCTATTCCTAAAGCGTTAAGGGCTAAGGCGGGTTTTAAGGAAGGGACAAAAATAGCCATCCTTAACTATGACGATCACATAGAGCTAAGAAAGATGAATGAAATCGAGGAAAGATTCGGATGCGCCTTTGCGAGCGAAAAATCATTGGGAAAAGAATGGAACAAAAAAGAAGAGGATAAGCGATGGAAAAACCTCTGAAGGGCGACATAGTGGTGCTGCCCTTCCCCTTTACCGATCTTACGGCTACAAAAAGGAGGCCTGCACTAGTGATTGCAACGCTCAAAGGCGACGATTTACTGGTAGCGCAAATAACAAGCCAAACGAACGAAGACCCCTACTCAATCCCTCTTGAGGATAACCAAATACTCGGCGGAAAGCTAGATGGGGCCAGCTACATACGGCCGAACAAGATATTCACCGCAGACAAATCAATTTTGCTCTACAAGATAGGGAAACTTAACAATCCAAAGATGAAAGAAGTCGAAGAAAAGATAATCAAAATAATCAGAAACTAAAATACTAATTGTAGGACAAAGCGAAACAAGGTTTTGCATATTTGCGAATTTATTCGCAAATCCCGTCCCTGGCGGGACTTGGGCACTTTTAGAAAAAAGAAAAGGGGTTTTTCCCCTTTCCTTAAATTGTTTTTTCTCAATCCTCTTTCAGCAACCCGTAGAAGTTGGTGTCGCGCCACTCTCCGGTTGATCTTGTCCGGATTCCCTTTCTTTTTGTTCCTTCGAAAGCGAAGCCAAGCTTTTTTATTGTGGCGTTTGAGCCCTCATTCTCTACTGCGGCGGATACGTTGATCCTAACTAAGTTAAGGTCGTTAAACCCAAATTCAATTGCTCTTTTAGCTGCCTCGGTCATTAAACCTTGGCGCCAAAAAGATTCACCTAGCCAGTAGCCAAGCTCTGCACTGCGGTTGAAGTTATCCACTTTGCTGAGTTCGACAACGCCTATGAGCGCATCAAGAGGTGCATTCTATTTTATGCACATTGTCTGATTGAGGGTGATGGCTAAAGGAAATGATTTCCTTTCAGCGCTTCCTTGCTCGGACATTTTGTTTCCAATAAAGGATTTTGCGTCAGCCAATCCGTATGGGTGCGGAACTAGTGCGAGATAACGCGTCACAGTAAGCGAAGCTAAATGATTCGCCAAGTGTTTTGCATCCCTCTCTTCTAAGTCCCGAAGAACTAGTCGGTTCGTTTCTAACCTTATTCGATGAATTGCTACCACCTCCAAATGGTAAAGAAGACTCGTGGTTTTTTGTTTATAAAGAATCCCGGGTTATTGATGTGACAAAGATGTTTTTTTGTGGAAAATAAGAAGCGGGATGAGTATTGTAACTAATTATGCTGGGGCAATTTAATCTTTTATTTCAAATAATGCTTGGTGTTTATTAGAAGCCTTCTTAGTGAGGGGTTTCTTTTCAAAAAACGCATGGCTTCATTATCATATTCTCCGGAAAGCGCTCGTCCCATGGATTCTTTTACAGGCATTCCCATTGATACATCTCGCACCATTATTAGTCCGACTCCAGGTTTGCCTGCTTGCTTTTCTACATTGGCTGATATTATTGCCAAATCTTCTCCAGGGCCAGTTTCTGGTTCTCTATTTGTGCGTTTGCCTTCATAGGCATTGTCTATCCCTAATATTACATTAGTTTTTTCTCCTAACTTACCGTTTTTCTTTTCCCATTCAGAAACATAATTCAAACCTATTTTATCTTGCCTAAACACTCTGAAGTACCTCTGCATTGCGCTTGCAGTTACGGGATTGGCTTTGCTTAGGCTCATGCTATGAATTACTTCATGAAGTATAAGATCTCTTAAACGCTGTCTCTTTTCAAGTTCTGTGCTTACAGTTTTTTTGTTTATGAGGACTTTATCTCCATTAGAACATCCGTTAGTTATTTCTGTCCTAACTATGCCATCATCTAATTTATAGCTGTGAGTCTTAAGCTTATCAGTGTATGTTGCTTTTTTTGTTATTCTCTTTTTCACTTCATCTATGCTTCTAACTTGTTTAGATTTTGGCAAAAGGCGCCTTAAGTCGGGAGATTTAATTGAAAAATAGCCTATTGGCGTGGGATAATACCTGCGATTCTCTAACGGGTAGCCTGCTTTGTATTTTTCTCCATAAAGATCATGCAAAGCATTGACTGATTCTCTCGCAATCGCTTTTACTTTGTTTTCAGGAGTGAAAATTTTTCTTTTGAGTAAATTGCGATTTAGCATGATTAGATTATGTTTTTGGCGATTATTAACTTTTTGCGGATGCTGGTTTGATTCAAAAAACCTTTATAATATACATAACATTGTTCTTGCGGAAATAAACTCTTTCTTTGGAAATAAGTTATTCTAAGGGGTTTTTTGGATTTTATTTTAGGCAAAGATTAAAGTAAAGTGGAAGAGTAGTTCTATTATGCAAAGAAGAAAGCCAAAACCAACGCTATTGTTTGTCGATGATTTGCAATCAGTGCATAATTATACTTCTAAAGTTTCAAGACAAATTGGAGCAAAGAAAAGGACTGCCTTTAATCCTGCGCAAGCAGAAAAGATAATCTCTCAAAGGCTTGCTGCTATCCAACGCTTGCGTATAAGGCTTGAGGGGCAGGCATCTTCTTCTAAGAATCCTAAAGAAAGAAAAGTACTAATAGGAAAAATAAATTATTTGAAACAACTCAAAACTAAACCATTTGATCTGATAATTTCTGATGTCAACATGCCTCATGGGTTTCCTGTTGGCGTGAAGTTCGCTGAAGGGGTGAAGAAACGTTATCCTGGGCAGAAAATACTCATGCACTCCGATGACCAACACGCTCTTGACTACTTGAGAGAAAAAGGAATAGATTATGAGGTCAAGCGAAACCAACATGACAACGAAGCGCAACTAAAGCAAAGATTGAAGCAAGAACTCTGGCCGAAAAAATTCAAGCGCAAACAAACTGACGACGACTGGTATTAGAAAAATCTTATTTGTAGGACAACGTCTTGGCCGGCGCCAAACCCTCAGAACTTTTTTAAGCGCTCTAAATAAGTCTCTTTAATGGTGTGACACTTTTGGATAAGCGAATGATTAAATACCTTATTTACCTTAAATAAGTAAAATAAGGTGATTGAATGGTGAATATGACTTTGGCGGTGCCGGAAGAAATGTATGCGAAAATGAAGAAGTATCCTGAAATAAAGTGGACGCAAGTGATGAGAAGTGCAGCCGTCCAAAAGCTTGAGGCCTTGGAAGCCGAAGGTAGGGCATGGAGAGAGCACGCTCAAAAGCACGCTGTAAAAAGAGGATGGAGCGAGGCGCATGAGATATTCAAGTTTTGAACAGGGCGACATCGTTGTTGCGCCGATACCTTTCTCGAATCTAATCAAGGTGAAGCTTAGGCCCGCGCTAGTCATGAGCCCTAAAGGACGAAACCAGTCCTCGGAAGATTTGATTGTTCTAAAGATAACCAGCAAAGGAAAAGACTATCCTTTTGATGTTTCGTTGAAAGAGAAGAATGACCTTTCTGAAGGGACGCTGGAACAAGAGAGCGTTATCCAAGCAGATTTCCCAGTAGTCATAGAAAAAATAAGCGTGAAACAAACAATCGGAAAAATCTCAAAACAAAAGCTTGCCGAAGTCAAGAAGAAGATGGTAGAATTGTACGAACTCTGAGCGGGCAAATAATGCAATTACTAGTACCCTTGTAGCCCTAGTATCTTTCCCTAAATAACCATTAAATACTTCTATCTCATACTTTCTTTATGGTTCAAAAAGTCCCTGGATTTTTGGTAGTTCCAAAGAAAGGCAACTCTCTAAAGAATCTTGAATTTGATATTTGGGTCACGCAAGGTTTGGCAGCGAATCCTTTCTTTTTCACAAGCCCAACTGCTCGGGAAGCGATAAGCAAGTTTCCTAAAGCTAACTCCCTGAAGAGCACTCATTTGGGGGAAATATCTTATTTTTCTGCAGGCGAAGTGCCTAAAGAGATTGAGATTAAGTACAAAACCAAGGGCAATCCAGTTTACTTATACGAAATGTATCCTTATCTTTCGAACATGGATCGGGATAGGGGAGCCGTCCATGAAGACAGGTTCTTCTTTGAAAACAAAGGAATCGCACTCAACCTTGAAAGAATTGCGCTAAGAGAACTGCTAAAAGTATCTCCTAAAGCACATCTTGCTCCCTCAGGATTCTTCTCAGAACTCCGTGAAGAACAATTAGTGCGCAGAGGGATGAAAGTGACTAGCGCCAGGCAAATGTTCTCCGCCAGACAAATGCTACAAGTGATTAATCAACGAATTGGCGCGTATAGAATAAAGAATCGCTTGAAAACTCCAAGCAACGCAATGGCTTTCGCGCTAGAAAATAAAAGAAAAATCAGAAAAAGAAGAAGATGATACATAACTCTAAGGAAAGAAAGTATTTCTTTTGGGAAAAGATTAAAGTAGTTCATTTGGAGAAAAATTGTTTTAGTCTTCGGCGCCTAGCTCACCTAACCATTAAAAAACAAGAAAGCCACTATTCATTTAGCGGTTGAATAAATGTTTATGAAATGCTTATTTTAAGTGATTTTATGGAAAAACAATTGATCCTTAGATTATCAAAAACTTTCGAAGACTTTGCCCGCGAGAAAGACGGGGTAGAGTTCTGGTTTGCAAGGGATTTGCAGACACTTTTGAATTACGATGAGTGGAGAAATTTTGCCAATGTTGTAGAAAAAGCAAAAATTTCCTGCCAGAACTCCGGGCAAGACATAATGGATCATTT
>JBBSVX010000019.1:0-597 GCA_038046585.1 archaeon | reverse complement strand
GAATATGGCAAGTTTTTACCTGCAATAGAAGGCGCAAAAAAAGCTTGCGAAACCAGCGGAAACCCAGTTAAGGATCATTTCGCCGGCGTGAGCGAAATGATAAAAATCGCTACAGGAACCCCAAAAGAAACCATGAGAGACGGTGATGACTACCGACTTTCTCGCTATGCCTGTTATTTGGTTGCGCAAAACGGCGACCCACGAAAAGAAGAAATTGCTTTTGCCCAAAGCTATTTTGCTATCCAGACCAGGAAACAGGAGCTAGTGGAACAAAGAATTGCCCTCCAAGAGAGGTTTAATGCGAGAAACAAGTTGATTGCTTCTGAAACGGAACTATCCAAGCTTATTTATGAAAGAGGAGTTGACGACAAAGGTTTTGCCAGGATTAGAAGCAAAGGCGATGAAGCGCTATTTGGTGGAAATGACACAATGCAAATGAAGCAAAAACTTAGCATCCCAAAGAACCGTCCTTTGGCAGATTTTTTGCCCACAGTAACGATTGCAGCAAAAAACCTGGCTACTGAACTGACTAATTTTAACGTCAAACAAAAAAGCCTCGAAGGCAAAAACTTTCCAAGGCTGGGAAAGAAAAACTCT
>JBBSVX010000018.1:0-49618 GCA_038046585.1 archaeon | reverse complement strand
TTTGAAAGTAAAGAAGCACAGACTGTCGAATCCACTCCCCCGCTTACAAGCAAAAGAACTTTTTTCTTTCCAATCTCGTTTTTTAATTCAATTTGTTTTTGAGCGATGTAATCGCTTATCTTCCATTCGCCAACGCATCCGCAAATCTTATGCACAAAATTTCCTAAAATAATATCCCCTTTTTTGGTATCGACAACTTCGGGATGAAACTGCACCCCAAAAATCTTTTTCTTCTCATCAGCAATGGCAGCAAACTCGCAGTTCTCGGTTGAGCCTAGAATCTCGAAGGTTTTTGGGATTGCAACTATCTTGTCCCCATGACTCATCCAAACTATCTCTTCTTTGCCGCATCCTTCAAGCAGCACAGAGTCCTTCTTCTTCAAAAGCTTTGCAAGGCCGTATTCTTTCTTTTCGGAAGCAACAACTTTTCCACCAAGAGTGCTTGCAACTAAATAATTACCATAGCAAATTCCAAGCACCGGGATTCCAAGTGAAAAAAGCTTTTCGTTAAAATCCGGTTTGTTTTCATTATAGATACTAAAAGGACTTCCTGAAAGAATAATTCCTTTTGCCCCTTGAACATCATCTACAGAACAATTAGGGGGAAGAATTTCAGAATAGACATTGTGCTTTGTGCGGACTTTCGTTGCAATAAGGTGGCAGTATTGTCCGCCATTGTCTATCACAAC
The DNA here is from genome assembly GCA_038046585.1 of archaeon. Classification (GTDB taxonomy): domain Archaea; phylum Iainarchaeota; class Iainarchaeia; order Iainarchaeales; family JAAZKV01; genus JAAZKV01. Next base: position 48,929 of record JBBSVX010000018.1, on the reverse strand, counting down.
AATCTTTTCTTCCAACTAAACCACTAAAAATAAAATCAAAATAAAAACCAAAATAAAGCCAATGCTAAACTCCGTTTCCGGAACTGCCCGCATAATTTGGAGCCTCTTCGGTAATTATGATATCGTGGGGATGACTTTCCTTTGTTCCTGCTGCAGTGACTTCCACCCATTTTGATTTTGTTCTAAGTGTTTCTATGTCCTTTGCGCCGACAAGACCCATTCCACTCCTTAAGCCGCCAAGCATTTGGTAAATAACTTCGTAAATCGTGCCCTTGTATGGAACTACTCCTTCGACTCCTTCAGGGACAAGCTTTGCGTCCTTGTTTTGGAAATATCTTTCGCTTGAACCTTTTTTCATTGCGCCAAGCGACCCCATCCCCCTATATTGTTTGAACTTTCTATTATGAAGAAAAATTACTTTTCCAGGGGATTCTTCGCAGCCCGCAAAAAGGCTTCCAAGCATTACGCTTGATGCGCCCGCGGCAAGCGCTTTTGTTATATCGCCGCTGTATTTTACTCCGCCATCTGCAATTACAGGTATCCCTGATTTTGTAGCTGCCAAACAAGTATCAATTATTGCGGAAAACTGGGGCATCCCAACTCCGGCTATTACACGAGTTGTGCAAATCGCTCCGGGCCCAATGCCCACCTTAACAGCATCCGCTCCAGCCGAAATCAGATCTTCTGCCGCTTCTTTTGTAGCAATATTTCCAGCAACAAGCTCAACAGCATATTCAGACTTTATTTTTCTCACAGCGTCAACAACCACTTTGCTGTGTCCGTGCGAAGTGTCAAGGAAAATAACGTCTGTTTCCGCTTTTATGAGCGCCTCAAGTCTTTCAAAATCTTTTGGGCCAATCGCAGCACCGACAACAAATCTCCCTTCCGCATCGCGTAAAGACGAAGGATGCTTTTCTTTGCTTAAAACATCCGTGATTGTAAGAAGACCTTTTAGATTTCCCTTATCATCAACTATTGGAAGTTTTTCAATCCTATTCTCATGCAATACTCTTTTTGCCTCTTCGGTGGAAACCATCCCTACAACTGAAACAACTTTTTTTGTCATCACTTCAGAAACTTTCTTCGTGTGGTCGTGCTCGAAAAGCAAATCTCTTGCTGTCACTATGCCGACTAGCTTTGTACCCTCAACGACTGGGAACGAAGATATTCCAATAGAATGTTTCATCTCAAATATTTTCTCCAAGGTATCCGTAGGCGAAACTGTTCTTGGATGAAGGACAACCGAATACGCTCTCTCCTTTACCTTTCTGACTTCGCTGACCTGTTCTTCAATCGAAAGATTCTTATGAATGACACCAATCCCACCCTGCCTGGCCATCGCAATCGCAGTGGCCGATTCGGTGACAGTATCCATTGCCGCAGAAACCAGAGGGATGTTAAGAGAAATATTTTTTGTCAGTCTTGTAGTCAAAGAAACTTCAGAAGGCAAAACACCCGAAGATTGGGGGACAAGAAGAATATCGTCAAAAGTTAGTGCTCTTCTTTCCATAACAATTTTCGCTACGAACCCATTTTAATTCTATCCTCAAGAACCAAAAGTGCCGAAGAACTTGTCAAATTCAAGAAAAGAATTTCAAGGAAAATTATTAGCCCGCGCCAAAGAGCTTGAGTAAGAAAGGGATTCCAAAATAACCCGCATAGCATATTACTGCGAATTTTATTGATTTTCCTACAAGACAGGCAAAAAAGAATTTGGATCTTGAATACTTCACAAGACCTGCCGCAACGCCAACCAAATCGAAAGGGAGGGGGAGTGCTGAGAATACTGCAATAAAATACATCCCAGATTCCTTAATCCTATGTGAAACTTCCTTGAGCTTTGCGACTTCATTCTTCCTCATTCCTTCAAAAGTATGAATCCCAAGGTAACCTATAAAGTAACCTGACATTTCGCCAATAGCTGATCCAACAGAAATTATGAGTGCCAATACAAGCGGGCTAAGCGGGCCAAGACCGAAGAAATCTATCGGCGCAACACCAAAAATTATGAGATTTAATGGAGTTGGCAAGAAAAGGACGGCATTAGATATTATGGCCACAAAAAATAGCCCAACCGGGCCCCACGCCACAAGCGTTGCGAACAAAGATTCAAACATGAGATACTTATCAAACCTTTATTTATATAGCTTTTGCTGGCAAAAATAGTATAATAAGGTGAACAAATGGAAATGAGTTACGAGAAAATGCTTGAACGAGCATACCTAAGCATACCAAAAAAAGCGCTTGAACACTCAAGGTTTGAAATACCTCGCGCAGAATCATTCATCCAGGGAACCAAAACTATTGTAAGAGGATTTGGGCAGCTCATGAAAGACATGAGAAGAGACAAAGAACATTTTTTGAAATTCTTAACAAAGGAAACCGCTTTGCCGATAACCGAATCAAACAACCAGCTCATAATCAACGGAAAAGTGGGCGCAATACAACTAAACAAGCTCATTGAAAATTACTTCAACCAGTTCGTGCTCTGCTCAGAATGCAAAAGACCAGACACAAGAATACTCAACCAAGAAGGCGCAAAATTAATGAAGTGCGAAGCGTGCGGCGCAGTAAAGCCAATCAAAGGACTTTGAGATTCAAAGCAACTTTTTTTTATTTTTTGGTGGGAAATTGTTAGCTAAGAAACATGAAAACATTGTTGGAAGCGTTCTAGCTGTTTGCGACAAGGAACATTTAGGAAAAACTTACGAAGATGAAAAAATCTGCTTTACTGTTTCTGAAAAATTCTACAGCGGCGAAAAGGTTACAAAAAAACAGCTCCTAGAGCTTATAGCCGAGTTCAGCTCAGTAAATATGTTCGGAAACAAGTGCGTTGAAATAGCCGAAAAAGAAGGTTTAATAAGCGAAACCAGCATAATTAAAGTAAAAGGCATCAAGCACGCACAGATATACAAGATGTAAAGGAAATTTTGAAGGGTGAGCAGCATAGCAAACTTTAACAGCATGAAAAGAAAGAACGCGATGACAAAAAAGAAAAACTCGCAAAATCCTCAAGCACCTTCACAGCCTACTCAAGTTCAACAAGAAGGCTTCATGAAAATCAGAACCCCTAACAAAGCCGAAGGTGAAATGTTTGGAATTGTAATACAATTAATGGGAACTAATCAAATTAAAGCACTCTGCGAAGACGGCACTGAAAGACAGCTTAGAATACCAGGAAAACTCCTTAAAAAAGTCTGGATAAGAGAAAATGACATTGTAATACTAAAACTTTGGGACTTCCAACCTTCAAAGGGCGACATTATCTGGAGATATTTCGGAAACCAGGTTGAATGGCTCAAGAGAAACGGAAAGCTTTCCGGACTCCCATTGTAAAAAAATTCAGCGCAAGCAGAATTTCTTTTCAGCATTAAATAAATAAAACACAAATTATTGGACAAATTTTCACTACAACAAGATTAAAATGAGTAAATAGCACAAGTGATTATATGAGACAAGACGAATACGAAGAAAGAACAGGCATTACTAATGAGAAGCGCCTCATAAAAGACGAGAGCGTTCGAAAGATTTTCGCAGATGTGTTTGACAACGCCACGATGAACGTCATACACGATCTTGCAAGAAAAAAATACTTTGAAGAAATAGAATTCGTTCTTGCCACAGGAAAAGAAGGAAATGTGTTCCGATGCAAATCAGGAGAAGAGCACTTTGCACTAAAAATCTACAAAATAGAAACTTCGGATTTTAGGCATATGATAGATTACATACAGGGCGACGAAAGATTCAAAGATGTGCGAAAAGACAAACTGGAAATAGTCAAGGCTTGGACAAAAAAAGAATACCGAAATTTAGAAGAATTCACAAAAGCAAGAATTCGAGTCCCGCTCCCAATAGCGTCAAGCAGAAACTGCCTTGTAATGGAATTTATTGGAAAAGACGGTGTTCTTGCGCCCAAGGCAAAAGAAAAACCTTTCTCAGATATGAAAAAGCAGTATGAAATATTGTGCGAGTACATGGCAAAAATGGTGAGCACAAGAATAGTCCACGCAGACCTAAGCGAATACAACATACTGAACAATGATGAAGAATTGGTGGTGATTGATGTTGGACAAGCTGTGAGCACCCTTCACCCAAAAGCGAAAGAATTCTTTGAAAGAGACGTCCTTAACATGAGCAAGTGGTTTTCAAAGCACGGCGTAGACACTGATTATGACAGAATGTACCAAAACATCAAACTAAAATCAGCGCAAATAGATGATGCAAAACAAAAGAAACTTGATGCTAATAAAAAATACAAGTGAAGATGCACTAACTCTTTGTCATAAACTCTAAGAGACTTTTAGCGGCGCTATTAGGCCCATCTTTTTCAAGACCCTTCACAGCAAGCATTGTTCTTAGTTGCCCAACAACAACTTTGCTTTCAAACAAAGCATCAAAACATTTCTTTGCAATCGGATCATGAAGCTCCTTGTATTGAGCAGGGCCAAAAATGTTCACAAAATAAGTTTCAGTTATTCCTGTCGAAGTTGTTGTTCCTTTTGACATGCTTCTTCCTCTTTTGAATACTTCAAGCGCGTCAGAACTATTCTTAAAAATCTCAAGAACAGGGTGGGTTTCATCCACGGCCTCATAATTGTTCGCATAAAGCAAGTAATCCACTTTCTGGCCCAAAAGAACTTCTTCAAGCGTAGTTATCGGCAAAACTACTCTTGCATTCTTTTTCTGAGGACTCATTATTATCGATCTGTCAATGTTGTCAAACGCATATCCCGGATGAAGATCATCAAGTCTCACAAACGCACCTATTTCTGTCCCATATGCTTTCACCGCATTGTTCTCAATCGCAAAGCTTCCCATGTCATCAAATATTATAGTCATTTCTCTTATCATGTCCCCGCCTATCGCCCTAAATGCTTCTAGTGATTCGGATTTTCCGGCACCAGTGTCACCCATTATCACAATGTTGTAAGATTTTCCATTCTTTAGTGCAATTCTGACCATCGCGCCGTGCACAGGCATCCTTCCTCTTTTCATCATTATTATATTATGAAGAGTAAGAATCATTTTTTTCAGGTAGCCAAAATAACCAAACTCGTCGCCCACAGGAACCGAAGCCACCAACAAATCATTTTTTGCATCCTCATAGAAAACACTTAATTCAGAATCAATTTTTTTCGCTGATTCCAGTGGAATCCCATAAAGATAAACAGCATCAGGCTTTTTCTTTAATTGTTCTTCAGTAGCAAGCTCAAACAAATTTGATAACGCCGTTCCAAGCCCGATGAATCTATTGTTGAAAAGCACATGGATTACAAGGTCGCCTACTTGCGCAGGATAGCAAAGCCACTCAGATTCCTTAAGCTCAGAAACAAACTCAATCGGATTAATTTCCACTCTCTTAAAAGCGCCGTCCCTTTTGTTCATAGGAGGATCCATTAAAAGCGGAGGCTCGATGAGCACCTGCTTGATAAAATTCACTTTTGAAAGCTTGGAGTAAGGCGCAGGAAGCATCATATCATCTTCCACAACTATCATTCCCACCTGTGCACCGGCAGGGACTTGACGATATACTCTTGGATGAGACCCAGATATGTTTTCGCAAATATCACGATAAAGTTTTCTTGTCAAATTATTTAGGCTCTCCACAGTATCGTTAAACGTAGTGTATGGTTTTGCGTGATGTGGGTCCATGAGCATCTCGTCAGAATAACAAATAAAGAAGCGCTCGTAACTTCGCCAATAATTATAGAATGATTCGACAAAGCGCAAAAGGAGAGCAGGGTCGCCAAAAAACGGCCTTAATGCGGGCTTTCGCTTTATCACGTTTTCTTTCTGAAACCTCGCAAGCTCTGCAAAAAGCGAGACAAGCAAATCTGGGTCAGGCTCTTTGTCAAAAATCTTCAATAGGGGCGAATCGGCTTTCTTCAAAGTGTCAATGTACCTTACAAGCGCTTCCCTAAACAACCCAGACCTTACCAAATCATCAGAATAAGCAGGAATCTTGCCATCGCTGTATATCAGCGCCTGTTTCCCAAAGAAAGCGAATTTTTCTTTCATTATAACCCATAAAAAGACCAACAAGTATAAAAATAGTGCTTAATATACGAAAAACGTATTATTCTCAGCATTTAACTCCGAAATTGTGATAGATTATAGGAATTCTGCAATACTCTTCGGACTCCTCTAAAAAATCCGCCAAATTGATAACGCAATTATTTAAATCTATCAAAACACTACTTTAGTACTAAAAAGGCAATAGAAATGGAAGAGATAGTAAAAATCCCGGATGAACGAATTGGAATACTCATAGGCCCAAAAGGCACTGTGAAGAAATTTATAGAGAAAAAAACCAAAGTGACTCTACACATTGAATCGTCCAGCGGAGATGTTTTGGTTAGCGGAAGCGGCGAATCATTCTTCAAAGCAGCAGGAATAGTAAAAGCAATAGGACGCGGATTCTCTCCAGAAAGAGCATACAAGCTCCTAGAAAACGACTACCTTCTGAAAATAATCGAAATAACAAATTATTCCGGAAAAAACCATTCAAAACAGGAAATAAAACGCGGAAGAATAATAGGAAGAAAAGGACTCATCAGAAAAGAAATTGAAAAGAAGACCCATTCACTCGTATCAGTTTATGGAAAAACAGTGGCAATTATTGCAAGGATAGAGGATCTTCAATATGCAATCGAAGCGGTTGAAATGCTCCTCGAGGGAGCAGAACACACCACAATGGAACAGCACTTGAACGAATTCGGCAAAGAAAGATTCAGACTCTAATCCAACAATAAAAGCATTCAAAACGCCTATTTGACTAGCTACAATGCGTTTTAGGCAAGGGGCCTGTTTTGCGCCAGAAAAGAGGCGGTGCCTTTTTAAAGGTTTTAACTCTTAATCTTGTGTCTTTATGACAATCAAAAAATAACTGGTGAGTAAATTGGCCGAAGAAAAAGCCCCTAAAACAAAAAAAAGCGACGAAACAGGCTCGGAAATAATCCACGGCGCAGCCGAAAAACTTGAAGGACAATTCAAGGAACACTCAGTAGCCGAATTCTTCAAGAAAAACAAGCAAATGCTCGGAATGTACGGAAAAGTAAGAACACTCACAATGATAATCCACGAATATGTCACAAACTCCATTGATGCATGCGAAGCTGTAGGAATACTACCAACAATTGATGTTAAGATTGACGAACTCGGAGAAGAATATTACGAAGTAACAGTTACAGATAACGGCCCAGGAATAAGCAAAGAAAATGTCGGCAAAGCATTTGGAAAACTCTTAGCAGGAACAAAATTCCACAGAATGATACAAAGCAGAGGACAACAAGGAATAGGAGCATCAGGATGCACCATGCTAAGCCAGATGACCACTGGAAAACCAGTGAAAGTAATAACAGGAAAAGCACAAGGAAAAGCAATATCCCTTGAAATGACAATCGACCCAAGACACAACGAACCAAAAATAACTGATCTTAAAGAACTTGACAAAGAATTCCACGGAACTGCAGTGCAAGCAAAATTCAAAGGAATACTTTACAGAGACTCAGACCAAGGCCCTCTTGAATACTTGAAAAGAACAGCAATCGCAAACCCACACACACAAATATCTTTCCGCGACCCGATGGGGCAAAAGTTTACTTTCAAAAGAACTCATAACGAAATGCCTGAGCTCCCGGAAGAAATCAAGCCGCACCCAAAGGGAGTAACAGTTGACGACATCATAAGCATGAGCAAAGTAACTAAAGGGAGAAGTGTATCAGGATTCCTTTCAAATGATTTCGACAGAATGGGTGCAAAAGGAATCGAAGAAGTAAAAAAAAGAGTAAAGTTTGACATGAGCAAGGACCCAAAACAACTCGCATGGGACGAAGCAGAAGAAATAATCAAAGCATTCAAAGACATTGCTTTCATTGCACCAACAACTGATGCGCTAAGACCAATCACTGAAGAACAAATCAAGAATTCTTTGCAGAGCATCGTAAAGCCTGACTTTTTGACAGTAATGACAAGAAAACCAACCGTTTACAAAGGCGGATTTCCTTTCCAAGTAGAAATAGCAATTGCATACGGCGGAGGAGCCGGAAGAAAAATAGCAGAAGAAACACACATGGAAATAATGAGATTTGCAAACAGAGTCCCACTACTTTTCGATCAAGGAACTTGCGCACTAACAAAAGCCGTACAAACAATCGACTGGAAAAGATACGACATAAAGGACATTGAAAATACCCCAGTAACAGTTTTCGTAAACTTTATTTCAGTACACATCCCTTACACCGGTGCAGGAAAACAAGCCATCGCCGATGAAGATGAAGTACTAGAAGAAATAAGACTCGCACTAATGCAAACAGGAAGAAAAGCAGGAGTTTACATATCACACAAGAAAAGAGAAGCTGAAAACCAATTGAAGAGATTAATGTTCTACAAGTATATTCCCGAAATTGCAAGAGCGCTTAATGTTATCACAAAGGCCGACGAAAACAAATTGAAAGTCAATCTTGAAAAAATGGTAATGCAAAAACTAAAGCTTGAAGAAGCAAAAGACCAGGAAGAACTCAAGAAAGCGCAAGACACTCTTGCAAGCGACGGAAACAGCGTTATAGTTGACAAAAGCGACAAGAAGAATCTTAAGAGAGGCTCAAAAGGAGACAATGTCAGCGAAAAGAAAAAAGAATAGGATTAGATAACAATTATTTTTGGTGAAGAAAAATGGCTGAAACGAAAAAAAAGAAAGAAACAAAGACTACCCAAAAGGTTAGCCCTAAAGAAATCTCCGGCAGAATAACAAAGACAGCCGAAAATATGGTTGACCAAATAAACAAGTTACAGGACCCAGAATTCACCACAATGCAAAGAGGAAAAAGCAACGTTGTTTGGGATGAGCAGAAAGGATATTTGGAGCTTGGGGAAAAAGAAATCACTAGAACCTTCCTAAATATCGCGCACGCAAGAAAATTCATGCAAACAGCGCTCATCATGACAAAAACTCAAGATTACTTGAATCACAATAAGACTGCGTCTATTCGTGAAATTTATTACGAATTAAAGCACACAATAGAAGACACAAAAGAAAACACTTTCGAAGGACAGGACGAATCAGATCCTATAATTGTTGATCTTGAGCACTCGGTTGACACCATCAGAGAAAAACTTAACCTTCACGCAAATCCAAAAGGAACGCTTTACGGAAACATCACTCTGCTTGACAGAATGCACCACAACGATAAATTCAACGCATCAAAACTAGGAAGAGGCGGTTGGTCCATAATGTCAAGAGTTGAGCCTGAAGAAATCGAACTTACCGACACTGACGCAGAATACTGCCTCGTAGTTGAAACCGAAGCAATATTTGAAAGACTTATTGAAGAAGGATTCCCAAAAGACAACAACTGCATCCTAATCGGAACCGGAGGACAAGCAGCAAGAGGAACAAGAAGACTAATACACAGAGTACACAACGAACTTGATTTGCCAGTATATGTCTTCACAGATGGAGACCCATACGGATGGTACATTTACTCTGTAATAAAACAAGGATCAATGGCTCTTGCAGCACACTCTGAATTCATGTCCGTCCCTGATGCAAAATACATTGGAATGACAATTGAAGACATAAAGGATTACAAACTTGAAGCTGTAACAGAACAAATGAAAGAAGGGGACATAAAAAGAGCAAAAGAAATGATGGCTTACCCGTGGTTCCAGAGCAAAGAATGGCAGAGTGAACTAAAGCTCGCTCTCGAACAAAAGCTTAGAATAGAACAACAGGCTCTTGCAAACAAAAAACTTGACTTTGTTGCAACGCACTACTTGCCAGAAAAAATCAAAAACAAGCGCTTCCTCCCATAAGCAAAAAAAGCTTATTTTATTTTGGGAAGAATATTTTCATCTCTTGATGATGTACTGGCCGCTGCCTTTTTGGCGCTTTGACTGATCACTCTTCGTGCGCCTAATTACCCTTATCCCGGCAGTGCTTGAAAGTAGTTCATCAACGTAATCGATGACCGATTTTAAAAACTTTTTTTCTCCGCCAAAGCGCTTCTGCAAATCATTAACAGAAATCCCCCTTTTTGCAAAAGTTTCATTTGCAATAAACTGACTAATTACTTCCTTGCGTTCCTTTAGGCGCGCATCCATCAAAGGGTTTTTTACTTGCCTAGTAGCAATTAAGTTTCCCTTTGGCCTTAATTTTGAAGCAATCACAGTAGATTTAGAAACTCCCGCTTGCCTAGCAACCTGCGAGTAAGAAATATTTGACGAATCAATCGCAGCCGCCAAGAGCTTTGCTCTCTGTCTTCTTGCAAGACCCATAAGAGTCCCGTTAGGCCTTCTTGGCTGATTTGTCTTTGGCATAAATATACTTCGATTTAGGTTGTTAATATTCGTTTCTAAAGAGCTAATTTTTTGAGATAAGCACTTCTTCGGCTTTCTCGTTTTCGCCTATTGAAAGAAGATCAAACATCCTTCTTGAATCAAATTTATCTATCTTCGCCTCGGCTACGTTCTTTTCCAAAATATCAAGACCCATATCAATTACGCTTCGCTTCATTGTCTGGGCATCCTTAAGAGATTCTATCTTTTTTTGGAAAGCTTCGGTAGAGAAATCTTTTGAAACTGAAAATACGGCCTTGTCAGCAGGAATTGAAAAAGAAATATCAGATTGAGTAAAACCTTTTGCCAAGGTCCCGCCGATCTTTAATCTTACAAGGGGCTTCATCGCAAATTCTTGTCCAACAATTTGTGCTATCTTGGCATTTACTGTTTCCATTACTTCTTCAGGCCTTGCATTCTTAAACTCGAACTTATTATAGAACAATTTTCTCTGATTTGCAAAAGGAGCGAATTCAAGTTTTTTTGTTTGAGTGTCAAAAAAGAATACTCCTTTTTGCATCTGCGACTCAAGATTCTTCATCTGAGTAAATATTGTTGAACCAGTCAGAATGAATCTCTTGCCGTCGGCGTTCTGCTCGTTCATCCAATGTAAGTGCCCATCAATAATTAAGTCAAATCCATTTGGAAGATCACTTAGCGAAAGCGACGCAATCATATCATCCTCATCAAAAGGCAAAAATTCCTTGAATGATTGATGAAGCAATAGCATATTTGTTCCGCCCTCGATTGGTTTTGGGTCATACTTTTCAAGGACAGCTTTAGCGTTCTTTTCAGGAACTCCGCCAAGGCCATGAACAAAAACTTTTTCTTCCCCGTCTGAAAGGTCCACATAGCCCGCATGCAAATGCACAAGACAATTTGCTTTCTCGAGAACACTAATCGCATTAGAAAAATCCTTCCCCCTATATTCATGCGTTCCATGAATCGCAATAATTGGAATCCCTTTGACGCTCACTACTTCATCACCGGAAATTGTGTGCTTTGTAATAGAAGTGTGCGATTCTGAAGAATTCTTCGCAAAACACTCAAAAGTCTTAAGCCAAACTTCTTGTTCAGGAACAGCATCGTCAAAAAGATCTCCCGCGTGGAGAATGTAAGACACTTTTTTTGCCCTGAACATTTTGATTGATTCTTTAAACCTGGCAAATGACTCCTCATACCTATCTTCGCCGGTGAAACCCAGGTGAGTGTCTGAAAATATACCAATAAGCATGCAATACTAATGCTTGAAAATGATTATATTACTTGCACTAGCGCCCCGCCGAATTTAAGAGAATTAGTCAAAAGGAGTGACTGTTTCACAAAATATTAAGGGCGAAATGACTTTTTGGCCAATAAGAACAGCGGCTTTCTTTGAGCCCTCGTCATCCGTCGCAGGACAAAAGAAACCCATTATTCTCCCGTCAGCAAATAACTGTTTCGCTTCATCCAAAGAACATTCCATGATTTCGCCCTTTGAAGCCCACTCGCCAAGTTCTTTTAGATTGGCTCCTGAAACACTTACTCTGCAGCCGGATTTCATCAGCATCCACCCAAGTCTAAGTGAATCTTTCTTTTCCTCGAATCCATCGCAAATTAAGTGAACTCTTCCCTGGCAACCAACAGGCATCCCTTCAGAACCTTTCACCGAATCAAAGTAAACGTACGCCTTATCAGAGTACAAAACCAAGTTCAATTGCTTTTCAGGATCATTAAGCTTCACCTTGAGCTTCGGCCACTTTTTTAGTATCGCCGACCCAAGCGCAATCTCGACTTGTTTTGAAGTAATTTTTCCAGCGTAGCTTTTTACGCGCACGGCAAAAGTGGTTTTGAATTTGTTTTCACAAAGAGGAATGACATTACTTTCCAAATCTTCAAGAGTTGCGTCAAAATCTATTTTTATTGCAGGACAAAGGACGTTTATCCCGAAGCATTTTGAAAGCGCATTAATTGTGCTTTCAGGCTGCTGAGTAGATATGAACATTCTCCCTGATGCGCGCTCGATAGAGTCATAATGAACTTCGTGGCGCTTAAGAAATTCTGTCATGTTGTCCCTAAGCATGCGTTCCATGAACGAGCGCACTTCATCGCTCTTAATCGCAATCTCGGGCGCCGAAAGGGCTATCACGCAGTTAGTTGAGAACTTGTCCACACTAGATATTCTGTTCAAAAAGTTATAAAAACACCAAAGCCCTAATCTAGGAATGGTGCAAAAGAAAGGCTTTGATAGCGCTAAATATTATACTGCCGAACTTGCTGCAATAAAAGAAAGAGCAACACATTTTGACAGATTATATCTTGAAGTCGGCGGAAAGCTGCTCAACGACACCCACGCAAAAAGAGTACTGCCGGGTTATGATCCGCGCGCAAAACTAAAACTCATGATGAAGTTGAAAGACAATTGCGAGTTGATTTATTGCATCAGCGCAAGCGAACTTGAAGAACAAACCATTTGGTTTGAAGGAAACTGCAAGATCGAGGACATCATACTTGAAAATATTTCAATGATAAAGAAAAAGGGGATTAAGATTACTGCAATAGTATTAAGCAGATTTTCAGGGCAGAAAAAAGCCAAGGAATTTGCAGGCTTGGCTCGAAAAAAAGGATTTGATGTTTATTTCACCAAAAACATTCCAGGCTATCCAATGGATTTGAAAGCAATATTTGGAAAAAAAGGATTTGATGCTCAACCTTACATTGAAACATCAAAAAGAATAGTGATTGTTACCGCACACGGAGCAAACGCTGGAAAAATGTTTTTGTGCCTCTCACAAATATACCACGACAACAAATTGAAATTAAAATCAGGGTACGCAAAAATAGAAACTTTCCCCATCTGGAACTTGCCTTTGCACCACCCGGTGAACTTAGCTTACGAAGCCGCAACCGCAGATATTGCAGATTATGTGATGCAAGATCCTTACTACGCTTCAGCGTATCACAAGAAAGCGGTGAACTATAACAGAGATGTTGAAGGATTTAAGGTGCTAAAGAGAATAATCAAAATAATAATTCCAAAATCAAACTATATGCACTCCTACAAATCGCCCACTGATATGGGAATTAACATGGCAAAGAAAGGAATTGTAAATGATAAAGTTGTTTTTGACGCAGGGCTTGCTGAGATACTTCACCGAAAAAGCGAATACTCAAAAGACCTCAAAGGCAAAGAAAGAACAGAAGTCCTTGCACGAATCGAAAAAATAATGAAGAAAGCGGGACTCAAATAATTCAATCACATTTTTTTAGAATAATATTCTTTTACTTGGGCGTAAACTTCTTTCCAGTCTTTACACGCAATAACATTTAATTTGGACTCAACCGGTTCGTGATCATAAAGGAATATTAGACCTTTATAATCAGAACTAATCAAGTTCACTAAATTTGGGTTATCGTCTATTATCCCTTTTATTTTTGGAAAATTTTCTTGAAGAACTTTTGCTTTCCACTTGTTCCCGTCAGCCATCAAAACTTCTTTAGGTCTCGAAATCACAGGCGCGTTTGGAAAATTGTGTTTCTTAAGCCATTTTTGCGTCCCATTAACAACTATTTGAGGCCTTATTGTAAGATACGCAGATATAGGAATTATTTCATTTATCTTGTTCAAAAAAGTCGGTGACCCTTCAATGAGTGGTAGAACTTCCTGCACTTCATCAGAATTCCTATGATGCTCCATCCAATCACGCGCTTCTTTTGATTGCCAATAAGGAACATTCTGAGTATAACGATACTTCTTAATCAATTCATGAATAGTCAGATTCTCAGGATTCCCAAACTTCTTCTGCATCTCTTGCACCCAATACCCTATCGTCCAAGAAAGAGTCTCATCAATATCAACTGCTAAACCAGGAGTTATATTTGCCAAATCAACTTTGTTTGAATCCATCAAATAAAACCAGAACCAATTCAATTTTAATGCGGCTGCCGTGCTTTGGAAAAAAAGTCAGATGCAGTCAAATATGTCTGTTTTAGCTCAAATCCTGCGAAAAACATTCACTTTCGGAGAGCTTTCATTCGCTTCAACTTAGCTATCGCTTCAGGACTTGCGCGGAGTCTGGATGGAACCATTGCAGACCTTAGATTCGAACGCCCTCTCAGATTCATGTGCGTATCAAAAGCAACATCCTTCAATCTAGAGATTCGAGCAGGAGCTCGTCTACCCCTCAGCGGAAAAGTATTTGTAGTTGGGCGAGGAGTACTGTTTATGTGCTTCTGACGTACGCGTTCCTTTTCAAGACGTTGTCTTGCAAGATTTGCTTCTTGCGAAGCAGCATTAATCCCAAATATTTTTCTAACTAAAGTGTTCCTACGCGAAGCCGGCATCAAATCACCACAAATATAACCCATTACAAAACATATAAGCTTTTGCAAGTCTTCCCTCTTAATAAAAGAAAGAATACAAATTGTGGTTAAACTTAATCAAGCAATGTTTGCCGACAACAAAATGCAGCCGCCGGGAATTGAACCCGGAGCTCAACCTCATTCACGAAATTTCTTCGTGCTACTTCAGTCTATCGAGCCAAAGGCGAAGATAGACTTTTCGCCAGCCTTAACAAGGCTGTGGGAAGGTTGCATGATACCACTTCACTACGGCTGCCTATTTTACTCGTGAGTAGAGCAGTTTTTTAAACGAAATGGAGGTAATTTTCTGTATAACAGCAGGGATGGCAGAGCGGTTATGCACCGGCCTGCAGAGCCGATCAGCGGGGTTCAACTCCCCGTTCCTGCTTTGATTTTTGGAAGGAAAAAACAAGGCTTATAAAGGTTTTCTTAGGCTGTTAGTTAGGTGAGCCAAGCATAGTGCTGGCTAATTAAATTAATTTTAGGTGACTAAAAAATGGGAATAAGACCGGCAAGATGTTATAGAAATTCTAGAAAAAGCGTAAAGAGAACAAGAGGAGATACCGGCCACGCCAGAAGAAGGAAGCCAAAGAGAGCTTTCTCAAGACTCGCAAGCGCAAGACCTGAAAGAAACTATATCGGCGCTTCCCCACAGCTTAAGATAAGACAATTCAACATGGGAAATCCACTTTTAAAATATGACACAGTTGCAGATGTTGTTGTTAAAGACAGCTTAGACATTAGAGACAACGCTCTTGAAAGTGTTAGATCAACTGTAAACAGAAAGCTCGTAAAAGATTTAGGAAAAGATTTCTATTTCATGAAAGTAAGAGTTTTCCCTAGCCAAATAATGAGAGAAAACAAACAAGCACAGGGAGCCGGAGCTGACCGTGTTTCACAAGGAATGACACAAGCATACGGAATACCAATAGGAAGATCAGCAAGAGTAAAAAAAGGACAAGCAATTTTCAGCGTTCTTTGCTTTGAATACCAGAAAGAAAAAGTAAAGACAGCTTTAAGCAGAGCAAGAGCAAAAGTTTCCTGCCAAATCGATATTGTTTTCCACAAGGACATAAAAAGCCTTGGAACTTTGCCTTCAAAAGCAATCGAAGAGAAGGTTGTTGAAGTTAAGAAGGACGAAGCAACTCTCGCAGCAGAGGCAGCAGCAGCAACTCCTGGCGCAGAAGGCGCAGCAGGAAAAGCTCCAGCAGCAGGCGCAAAAGGCGCACCTGCGGCAGGCAAAGGCCCCGCAGCTGCACCCGCAGCAGGCGCAAAAGGCGCTCCGGCAGCAAAACCAGCTGGAAAAAAGTGAAAGTGACGCTTCACTTTCACTGTCGCAAAGTAGCAAAAGCTACTTTGCAAGAAATAACTCTAATAAATTGGATGAGCGTCATCGTACGCTCAACCAACTCTTTTTTTTAGAATACTTCTTTTCGTCAGACTACACGCCTTAAATTAATTTAGCTGCTAAATAAGTCGCATGAAAGAAACATTAGTTGAAACAATAACAAAAGAAATCCAACCCTACTTTGAAGGAATGAATGGATGCCACGACTTTGCCCACACAGAACGCGTAATGAAAATGGCCGAGCACATAGCAAAAAAAGAAAATGCGAATTTAGAAATAGTGATGCTCGCCGCACTTCTCCACGATATTGGGAGAAAAGAAGAGATGGAAAAGAACGGCGCAATTTGCCACGCAGAAAAAAGCGCAGAACTTTCGCGCGAAATACTTTCAAGACATGGGTTAGAATCCAAAAAAATAAACGATATTGCGCATTGCATCACAACGCACAGGTTCAGGAAAAACAACCCCCCAACAACGCTAGAAGCAAAAGTACTTTTTGACGCAGACAAACTTGATTCTATCGGAGCAGTAGGGATAGGAAGGGCTTTCCTTTGGTCAGGCGAAATAGGAGCAAAACTACACAATTCAAAGCACCATGACATAAAATCCACAGAAGCCTATTCAAACGAAGACACGCCCTTTAGAGAATTTGAACTAAAATTAAAATACATAAAAGATCGGCTCTGCACAAGCGAAGGAAAAAAATAGCAAAAGAGCGCCACAAGTTCATGGAAAAGTTCTTCAAAAGACTTGACAAGGAAACCGAAGGCGAAGTATAAACAATAAAACGCCTAAAAGCCCGAAAATAAAGAGGGCAGACGCAACGCTTTTTAACCCCTAAAATCATTCTAATGACATGAAGACACTGCTCTGGTTTGAAGAAGTAACCATGAAAGATGTTCCCAAAGTTGGCGGAAAAGGAGCTTCTTTAGGGGAAATGACTCTTGCAAACTTCCCGGTTCCCGGCGGATTTATTGTCACATCAGATACTTACTTCAAATTTGTTAGAGAAAGAAAAATACAAGATAGAATAGTCAAAGCGATAGATGTCATTGATGTTGAGAATACTGCAGAACTAGAAAAAACATCGGCAGAAATCAGAGAGCTTATTGAAAAGACGCCGATGATTCCTGAAATTAAATCGGAAATTATCAAGGCTTATAGAGTAATGCAAACACAACAAAACGGAAAGAAACTTTATGTCGCAGTAAGAAGCTCGGCTACAGCAGAAGATCTGCCCGAAGCTTCCTTTGCAGGACAGCAGGAAACTTACCTAAATATCATCGGAGAAGAAGAGGTAGTGAAAGCAGTTCAAAGATGCTGGGCCTCGCTTTTCACTGCACGCGCAGTATACTACAGAAAGAGACAAGGATTTGCAACCGATCAAGTGGGATTATGTGCAGTAGTTCAGAAAATGGTTCAAAGCGACATCAGTGGAATAATGTTCACAGCAGATCCGAACGGAGACATGACAAAAATAATCATTGAAGCAGGATTTGGGCTTGGAGAAACAATTGTAAGCGGAAGTGTAACCCCTGACAATTACACAGTAACAAAATCAACACTAAAAATAGCTGACAAAAAAATAAACAAGCAGGAATGGATGCTAACCAGGGAAGACAACGAAAACATTAGGATAAACCTTGGCGAAAAGAAAGCGGCGATACAAAAGCTCTCGGATGCTAAGATTATTGAACTTGCAGAAATTGGAAGAAACATTGAGAACCACTACAAGAAAGGAATGGATATTGAATGGGCGATGGAAGACAACGTCCTCTACATTGTACAGGCAAGACCGATTACCACCCTAAAAAGCAAGGTTCATGAAAAGAAACTCGATATTACTGCAGAAAATAAACAGCTTCTAAAAGGGCTTCCAGCATCCCCTGGAGTAATAACGGGAATAGTAAAAGTTGTCCCATCGATTGATGACATTACAAAAATAAACACCGGCGACTTGCTCGTGACAAAAATGACTTCACCTTCATGGGTACCGATAATGAAGAAAGCTTCAGGAATAATCACAGATGAAGGCGGAAGAACTTGCCATGCAGCGATTGTTTCAAGAGAACTTGGAATACCTTGTGTAGTGGGAACAGAAATTGCGACAAAAACTCTCATAGACGGACAAAAAGTTACTATTGACGGATTCAATGGAATAGTTTACGAAGGAGAAGTAAACATTGCCGAAAAGAAGCACGAAAGAAGAGTAATCACCCCAAAAGAAATTGATACTATTGAAAAAGCTGTGAAAGCCGAAATTAAAACCCACATTTCTTCAAAACAAACCGAAGAAAAAGCAAAAAGCATTGTGAACGAATACGGCGGAATAAAATTCAAGGAAATGAGCCAGGAAGAAAGAAAAAAAGAAGAGAAAGAAATACTCTCCCTCCTAAAGGATCTTTCAATAAAAGTAAAAGTAAACGTTGCGCTTATTGATGCTGCCGAATCCGCCGCAAAAACAAATGCCGATGGAGTAGGACTATTAAGAGCAGAACACATGATAACCAATTCCGGAATGCACCCGGCAGAATACATCAGGCAAAACAAGGAAAAAGAACTAAAGGATGTTGTAAAAGCAGGAATAAAAATTGTTGCAGAAAAATTCCCAGGAAAACCTGTTTGGTTTAGAACGTTTGATGCAAGAAGCGACGAATACAAGGAACTTAAAGGCGGAGATAAGGAGCCAAAAGAAGACAACCCTATGCTTGGCTGGCATGGGATAAGAAGAGATCTTGACGAGCCGAAATTATTCAAAGCGCAAATACTTGCAATCAAAGAACTCTATGAAGAAGGAATAACAAACGTGGGAATAATGCTACCATTTGTGCAAAATATAGAGGAAGTTTACGGGGCAAAAAAACTTGCTAAAGAAGTTGGCCTTCAAAAAGAAGTTGATTTTGGGGTGATGGTAGAAACACCCGCCGCAGTATGGATAATCGATGAACTAATACCGCACATAAAATTCATTTCATTTGGAACAAATGACTTGACACAACTCACTTTGGGGCTTGACAGGAACAACGGCATTGTACAAAAATGGTTCAACGAACTCCATCCTGCGATACTAAGACAGCTTGAATATGTGATAAAGAAATGCAAGGCAGCTGGAGTAAGGACAAGCATCTGCGGACAGGCTGCATCGAACCCCGAAATGGTTACAAAGCTTGTTTGGATGGGAATAGATTCGGTTTCAGCCAACATTGATGCAGTAGAGGAAATACGAAAAGTAGTCATGATTGAAGAAAAGAAAAAGATACTTGAACACTTATCAAAATAGGGCAACTAAAAAACCGGCAAGATTGCTTATCTTAGTTCCGCTCTTGGTCTTACAAGCCAAGCCAATATATTGTCGGGTCTTTTGCCTTCTTTGCTTCCAAAGATTTCTAGAACTATGGGCCCTTCAAATCCAGGGTCAATTAAAAGAGATTTTATGTGAACGCTTGTGCCGTCAGTAGTTTTTAGAAAAAACAATCCAACATCTTTTGGAAGCTTCACATATTTTGTTTCAGTGAGAACCACTCTGCCAAACTTTGTTTTTACAGATTTTTTCTTTCGCTCAAAATTTTCCATGAATTGTTTTCTTTTGCTTCCAGAAACCCAATTTGTCTTATGAATCTGGCCAAGACGCTGTTTTTTTGGTTCATATACAACTGGATGAACTTTTATTTCAACAAGCCCGTTGTCATTCACTTGAAAATCTTTTCCAAGAACAAGTTCGCCTGATTTTCTTAGCCGCATAATTTCAGGAACTCTCAATGGTTCTACAAGTTGTGGGAAATACACTCTGTGAGTCCTGTTACCCCTTCTAAGCCTTAAAGGAATTTCTCCGTGATGAATCATCATTACAGTAGAAGGGGTTTTTCCGGTTGCAAGAATGTCATTGACTTGACTCGCATAAAATCCTACTTCAACCCCATGACGGGCAACAACACTTCGGGTTGAAATGTCAGGAATGTGGTTTCGGTGAAGATCTAGTTGCGGTCGCACAACAGCTTGGGCAATCTGGCCGGGCAAGAGGGTATGGGACGATTTTTGCTTGCCGCCCCAAGGGCCGATGGAATGAATCTTTATGTCTTTGCTGACTATTGATTTCCAGCCTCTTTTCCCGCGCATAAATATCAATCGCTTTTGAGCCTTTTATTCCTTCCGCCAAAAACGAATCCTTTAATCCCTTTCCACATAGTAATCAATAATGTTAAAGCTAGATCTAACCCAAGCCGTTAAAGAGCTCAAGAAGCTTAAGGCAAAGAAAGTATTCTTGCAAATACCCGAAGGACTGAAAATTAGAGTAGATGCGCTTATGGAGGAGCTTGAGGGACACGGATTTGAAGTAGTAACCGCGATGGACCCTTGTTTTGGAGCATGCGACTTAAAACAAAGCGAAGCAAAAAGACTCGGATGCGATTCTGTGCTCCACCTTGGACACACTCAATTCTTGAAAAAAACATCAATACCCACTGTTTACGCTCCGCTCAAATACGAACTCGGAGAAAGATTTGAAAGAATATCAAAAATAGCCGCCGAATGGCTCAAAGACGCCAATATTAGAGAAGTTGGAATAGTTACTACTGCGCAATTTTTGCATTATTTACCAGAACTTAAGAAAGCTTTTGAAACAGCAGGCATAAAAACAAATATTGGAAAAGGACAACGCACAGAAGATGGACAGGTACTCGGATGCAACTATTCATCAGCAGAAGTAAAACCAAACACAATAATATTTTTCGGCGACGGATTATTCCACCCCTTAGGAATACACTTTGCAACACAAAAAAAAGTGATAATCGCAAACCCAATCACCCTTGAAATGAAAACCCTTGACGAAGAGAAAAATGAATTCCTAAAAAGAAGAATACTCTTAATCGAACGCGCGAAGGCGGCGAATGAGTATGCAATAATAGTTTCAACAAAAGAAGGGCAAAACAGAATAAGCGAAGCGGAGAAAATAAAGAAACTGCTCGAGAAGGATGGCAAAAAAGCCAAGATATATATTATGGACTTTATTTCACAGGACGCGATGCTCGGAATGAAAGCCGAGGCAATAATCAACACCGCCTGCCCTAGAATAAGCATAGATGATTATCAAAACTACAAGCTCCCGATGATAAATTACCCTGAAGTTGATTACTTGCTTGGAAAAAAGAAATATGACAACTATAAGCTAGTGGTTGTCTACTGACTGCGCATTGTGATGAGATGGCAAAAGTAATCGTCTGCAAAACCGCGCTCCGAAAAGAAAAATGCTATTCTATAAGACAGATTGTTTTCATTGAAGAGCAGAAAGTCCCAAAAGAGCTTGAGCGCGACGGCAAAGACGATGCCGCAATCCATTTCCTCGCACTCGAGGGCGACGTGCCTGCCGGAACCGTTCGGCTTACACTCATTGGACGAAACGGAAAGCTCCAGCGACTCGCAGTTCTGAAAGAATTCAGGGGAAAAGGAATAGCCAAACAGATAGTTAAAGCCCTTGAAAAAGAAGCGCTTGCTCAAGGGCTGGAAAAGATAACGATGCACTCGCAAAGCCATGCAAAAGGATTTTATGAAAAGTTAGGGTATGAAGTCAGCGGCAAAGAATTCATGGAAGCCGGCATCCCGCACGTTCCAATGGAAAAGCGACTTACCGGGAAAAAGAAATACGACGACTACAAGTTAACTACTATTTTCTAAAAAAATTACTCTGATTCTTCAGCTGCACTTTCGGAAGCACTAATTGTCTGAACAATTGTCCCTTTGTAATCCAAATTTCCTCGCACAACCGATTTGAAATTATCAATATCAGTTCCGCTGATAAAATGCGACCTTATTTTGCTTCTGTACAAAATGTTTGCTGCGTGAGGATCTACAAAAACATGCGCGCCGGGTTTTGAAGCCTGGGCTTTTAAGAGCGAAAGCATCTTTGTATGGGATAATTCCTTGTACATTCTTGCACCCGGCTCTTTAGCAGGATCAGCGCTATATATCCCGTCAACATTACTGAGATTAATGAAGTCAGCATTAAGCATTTCTGCAATTATTGCTGCAACACTATCAGTTGTCTGCCCAGGAGTTGTTCCCCCAAACACAGGAGTCTTGCCAAGAAGCATAACATTCTCTGCTTTTTTTGGGTCATCTAGAATCTCTTTCCAAACATTCTCGATTGTATGTGTGAACATCAAAGCATTAGCCTTGCATATTGCAATTCCAACTTCGTCAAGATCAAAGTTATTTGCTCCAAGGGCCTTTGCACCTGCTTGGTAAACTCTTGCAACTCTTCCGCCCCCTATTACGAGAACGAATTGACAACCTTCGCGCTTGAGCTCGTTTATTGTATCGCAAAATTTTGCAATCTCTGGCGCCCTAAACTTTTCGTTAAAAAAAACGCTTCCGCCGACACTCAAAACAAATGTTTTGCTTGAAGCAGGGGATGAGTATGGTGTTGATGATCCGCCAAGTGT
Source organism: archaeon (assembly GCA_038046585.1). GTDB lineage: Archaea > Iainarchaeota > Iainarchaeia > Iainarchaeales > JAAZKV01 > JAAZKV01. Next base: position 26,468 of record JBBSVX010000018.1, on the reverse strand, counting down.
TGCGTAAGGATCATAAGTCGAGGATGATGCCGATGAAGATGAAGAGTTTGATGAAGAAACATTTGATTGCGTCGCCGAGCCTTCAGCCTTAGGGGTGCCATCCCACTTCTCGAACAGATCAAACATTCAAAATCACCTTAAACCGCCGCAAAAGCGTCAATTTTGCCTTGAAAAATATCAAGCATTTATTAACGTTGCGATGCCGAAATTAATAGGATTAACTCCTTTAAATAGATTCCTAAGTGATTGTCGTGAAGCAACTAGATGACCCGATACTTGAAGCAGAAATGGCAGTATTCAAAAAAAAGCTGAAAATGCTTGAAGCCATTAGAGGCAGGCACACTGAGCTAATCACGCAGTACATCCCCCCCGGAACTGATAGAAGCACCGTAATGGGCACTCTTTCCGAAGAAATCAACCAAAGTGGTAACATAAAGAGCCCTTCAGTAAGGAAGAACGTGCAAGGCGCACTAAGGAAAATAATTGGATTCTTAAAGCAAATCAACTTCAAACTCCCTACAAACGGAATAGTAGTATTCGCAGGGAACATATCCGAGCATGAAGGAAGAAGCGACATAAGATTATTCACGATTACCCCAGTAAAACCGCTCAAGGTAAAGCTTTACTGGTGCGACTCAACATTCCACACGGATTATCTAAAAGAGATGCTTGCTCCAAATGATTTCTACGCACTACTCGCAATAGACAAAAACGAAGCTACAATCGCACAACTCTCAGGAAAGAAATATGAAATACTAGGCCACTTCACTTCAGCAGTACCCGGAAAAACCAGGGCCGGGGGACAATCAGCCCAAAGATTTGAAAGACTAAGAGAAGAAGCGATGCAAAACCACTTCAAAAGAGCTTCCGAGAAATTCAACGCATATTTTTTGCCCCACATCGATAGAATAAAAGGAATAATAATTGGCGGTCCGGGAATAACCAAAAACTACTTTATCGAAAAAGAGTCACTTCATCACGAACTCGCAAAAAGAGTCATAGGAGTACTCGACATAGCTTATACTGACGAAGGCGGAATAAGAGAAATGGTTCATAAGAGCGAAGAAATTCTAAAAGACACTGATCTTATGAGAGAAAGACAGATAATAAATAAGTTCTTAGAAGAAGTTGCAAAGAACGGACTTGCAACTTACGGGCAAAGGGAAGTTGAGCAGGCGATAGATGAAAAAAGAATTTCGACCCTCATAATCTCGGAAGACATCCCGTGGCTTGTTTTTAGAAAAGTTTGCGAGCACTGCAACAACGAAGAAATCGAAATAATAAAAGACCCGACAAATTACGAAGAAGAAAAACTCAGATGTTCAAAATGCGACTCAAAAATTGAAGTCACTGAAGAAATAGATTACTTGGATTATATGATGGAAAAAGCAAAAGCGGTAGGGGCAACTGTAAGAGTAATCAGCACGGAAACCCCGGAAGGCCAGCAGTTCTATAACGGATTTGGCGGAATAGGCGCACTATTAAGATACAAAATCTAATTTAAATTTACGAATTATTTTTATGACACAATTCATAACAATAACCCCCGCGCTAAAGGGAAAAGTAAAGCAGCGCTACTCTGACTTCATTGTAGAAGAAGTGCTTCTTGACGGAAAAATTTGCAGAGTGGAACGTTATGATAGGGCATTTGAACAAAGAGACAAGCAAACAATGTACATCCCCAAAGAAAAAAAAGAGCATTTGCTTCTTGATCTTGAAAAAATAAACATTGACACGGTTTCAGCGGTAGCGCAAATATCAAGAGGGTTAAATGTCAGCAAAACCAGAATTGGCTATGCGGGGCTCAAGGACAAAAGAGGAATAACTTGCCAAAGAATAAGCATATTCGACCCTGATCCGGCACGCGTAGAAAAATTCGGGATGAGAGGGATAGAAATAAGGCACCCTGAATGGAGCGACAAAAGAATTGAACTCGGAGAACTTAAAGGAAATAATTTTGTTATAATAATAAGAGACATCTCTGAAACTGAAGAGGAAACAAGAAGAATCATCGAAGCATTTTCAAAGCAAGCAGAAAAAGGACTGCCAAACTTTTTTGGAAACCAGCGATTTGGAGGAATAAGACAAATCACCCACCGAGTGGGAAAAGTCCTCCTCAAAGAAGACTATAAGGAAGCCGTGATGCTTTACCTCACCGACACATATTATTCTGAAAAAGAAGACATAAAAAACGCAAGAATAAATTTCGCAAAAACACTTGACGTAAAAAAGGCGCTGAAAGAATTCCCAATAGATGCAAGACAAGAAAGAGCGATGCTAAATCATCTCTTGAGAAACCCTAATGATTTTGCTGGCGCAATAGGAGTCTTGCCAAAAAAGATGCGCTATCTTTTTGTCCACTCTTATCAAAGCTTTTTGTTCAACAAGATGCTAGAAGAAAGAATAAAAGAATTCGGCACAGGGGCCATCGAAGCGATTGATGGCGATGTGCTTGAAAACGGCCTACCTAGTGGCCTTTTGGCAGGATATGAAAGCAAATTTGCTGAAGGGAAAGCTGGAGAAATTGAACGAAGAGTGCTTGAAGGCGAAAAAACCAAGTTTGAAGATTTTAAGGTAGCTGGAATGAGCGAACTCTCAAGCCAGGGTTCAAGAAAATCATTTGTGCTGAAAACAGAGAACTTCAAGCTCTTAGAAATCGACAAGGACGAATTCAACGAAGGCAAATTGAAGGCAAAGATATCATTTTTCCTTTCAAAAGGAAATTACGCCACAACCGTTTTAAGAGAACTCTTAAAAGAAGACATAATGTAACCCTGTGAATGATTTTATTTTTGCTGATTTTGATTGAACCGAAAGATTAAATTAGAGTTAATCTAATAATTATTTGATAGCATGGGCTTTGAAAACGCAGCGTACACCATAGGATTATTCGCTGTTTCATTAATGGCAGTGCACCTCGTTTCTAAGAGAAACTTCTCAAAAAAGATTGTGGGAAATGATATCAACAAGCATCCATCTCCCCTCGTAGCCGAAAGTTGCGGAGGAATACTAATTGTCCCAATATGGCTTCTAATAGTGCTTTGTCAGCTTTTGTTCGGATTTGATTTGCGCTTGATTGGGGTGGGAGTAGCAATCACAGTATTTGCCGCAATAGGTTTTCTTGACGACAACAGGCACAAATTTCTCTCAAAACCGATGGGTTGGAAAGAAAGAGCCATTCCAATCGCCATTACTTCGCTACTTCTAGCAGGATGGCTATTTCCACCTGTAGATATCCTAGGAGTGCTGCTTGTAGTACTACTAGCACTATTCTTTGCTGGCCTTGCAAGCTTTTCAAACACTTTTGAAGGGCTAAATGGCTGGACGGTAGGATCAAGCTTTATCATCACCTCAATAATCGCATTCGCTGCATTCTCCTTTAACACCCAATTAGGATTCATCTACACCGGCCTTGCAGCAATAATACTAGGACTGCTTATGTTCAACAGATACCCCGCAAAAGCCTTCCCAGGAGACAGCGGAACACTTCTAATAGGTTCAACAATTGCAGGCCTTGCGCTTTATTCGCAAGACATACTGTTTGTCATATTCATATTTGTTCTTTTTATCCCCCACATGATTGATTTCTTTTTGCTGAAGATGATAACAAACAGAAAAGATGCTTCACAGCACAAGCAAAGGCCCTACAAATTACTTGAAAACGGAAGGCTCACAATCCCAGAATATCCTGACAAGAAAGAGAAACTTGATTTTGCAAAACTAGTAATGAAAATTCACGGGCCGCTTTACGAATGGCAAATAGTAATTATTATCTGGTGCTTTGTACTGGCAAACAGCATATTTTGGCTATTGTTGTTCAAGTTCTTGCAATTAATTTAAACTTAAGAAGCACTTTTTTTGAAAGATCTTTTATTTTAGCTTGATTAATGAAACGGCCAAGCTAAATAATGTTGGAACAACTAATCGCACAACATCAAACAGCACAAGTATCGCGCCAATCTGGCTTGTCGTAAGCAAAACTAATGCAAAATCAGGAATTGACAAGAAAATAAATCCTGCGGCTTCTACTAACCCTAATCCCCTTGGAAGAACGGGAGTCCTTTCAAGTATTGAGATTATTACAAACAACACCGTAAGCGGAATTATGTCAATATTTACTCCTAGCGCAAAAAATGCAAATAAAAGCGCGGTAAATTCAAGCGCAAAAGATGCGCTAGCCATCAAAAATACAGCGATGAGCGTTCCAAGCGAAATCTTTTTGAGATAAGCCGAATAATTTCTGAAATATTTCTCAAGAACCTTGAATATTGGAATTACTTTCGCAATTTTTGAAAATATGTCAGAAATCAAATCGCCCATTCTCTTGCTCATCGGCAAAAGGAAAAGCGCTGAAGCAAGCGCAATCACAACGAATCCTGAAAGCAATCCAAAAAGCATTATTGGAGAAAGCTCAGTTTCAACCAGTATCAGCAAAAGTACTCCTGAAGAAAGCAGGCCAAGTAAAAAGAACTTTATGCCCTTGACTACCATCGCTGCTGAAATCGATTCAGAATAAGACACCTTCAATATGTCTTTGGCTTTTATTGCCCGCAATGCTTCTGCACCAACTTGAACAGGAGTAAGTGCCCCATAAACGCAAGAAAATCCTAGAACTATTGCTGAAAGCATCGAAAACTTTGAGTTCTTCTTTATCAATAATGCCCAAGGAATTATCCAAAACATTATGGACACGAGAAACAATATGCTTGATGCTGCAAGAAAAAATATATTGGCTTTTACTATTGTTTCAAGAGCGTTAGTCAATATTGCTACGCCAGTAAGTCCAGCAAAAAGAAGTGTCAATAGGATTAGACTGTACTTTAGATATTTTTCCATTTCAAAAAACCTTTTTTAGAAGAAAAAGGCCCATCAAGAGCCGGCATTAACACCATATATCTTCTCATTAATGATGTCTATTACCCGCTGGGCATTTGGAAAGGCCTGCTTTATCACAGAAAAGTTTACCTTCCCCGCTTCGGCAGAGCTAGCGTACCTTATCTCTATTCTTTTATTTGAAAGGAAGGCTTCATTCGAAGAACTCTTATCAATAAACACGAACACATTATTCTTATCGCCCAAAATTTTATTGCATTCTTCTAGAGGCATCTGCTGGCTCACGTTGAAATCACCTAAATTTGTATAACAATAAGCCATCGTGCCTGCAGGATTATCCACCCTGATAAGCTGGGTCGTGTTTATTCCATTTGCGTTAAGAACAACAAGCCAAAGATTCATCGCGTTCACTAAAAATGGATCTGCTGCGTTCTCCGTCATCCTTGGAGAAATAAATATTGCCTTTTCTTGCCGAAACATTTCAAAAAACTCAGTAGGAGTGTATAAGTCCGAACAGTATTTTACCCCTTCAACTTCAAAGGAGAATCTGCATGAACCGTATATTGAAATAACAAATATTATTGCGGCAATTAGAACTACTATTGCTACGCCGGCTATTAGTAAATGGGTGTAATCTTTCTGTTTTGACTTTTTTTCATGAGACTTATGAGCCACTTTAACATCAGTTATAACTTCAACATTGTCTTCAACTTTTGTTTCTTTGACTTCTTTTGTCTTTTCTTTTGCTGCCATAGACAAGATTTGGAGCAAAAGTTATATAAAATAGATTAAGTGCTTAGAAAACTGACTAGAAATTAGAGATTTTTTAGATAAAAAAAAAAGGAATGATTGATGGTGGCCAAAGGCCACCACCAACCAATGATTTAAACTATTTACATTAGACCTTCAAGAGCATTGATCAATGCCTGAGCAGCCATACCTGTGTCAGCAGCTGTTTTACCAGCTACAACGAGGTTTCCGCTTTCAAGAACAGCAGCAACATAGTCGCCGTCGCTCAAGAGGAGGTTCTCAAGAGTTTGATCGTTAGCTACCTGCAAGTTCTTAGCAGCTGAGTTTACAACCCATCCACCAACAATTATTGACTTGCCGTATCTAGCTGATGCGTCAGTCTTAACGAGGTTACCAACTGCAACCACTTCAACGCCTGAACCTGTAGCAACGCCGTTTATTGCGTCAACTGTTACAGTAGTTCCGCCAGTTGTTGACTTGCTAGCACCTTTTGCAATGCCAGTTAGTGCTTCTCCGCCGATAGCCTTTGTTGTTGTGGCTGTCGATCCGAGGTACACTTCTACAAGTCTCTGTTCTTCAGGAACAGTCAATGTGAACTTGGAGTTGTCCGAAGTTACCATTGTTCCGTCAACTGTGTATGCAGTTTTGAAGTAATCAGAGCCGTCTCTGATTGCTGATGTCCAGTGCGCGTATACTCCGTCCTTTGTAGGGCCGTGTATAATTGCATTGGTTGCGCTCTTTATGGATTCATAATTCCATACTACTCCTGAATCGCCTGTTCTTATATACATGTTAACATCGCTCAATCCGTTGTTATCCTTGTATGTAAGAGCTGCAGCTAGATATCTGTCTGAGTTATATACCCCAGCAGCAGTGTAGATTCTGTTCATGAAATCTGTTGTGTTCGGGAAATAGAACGGATATGCAGAATTTCCTGCGTATGCGTTTGTGTCCGCTAATGTTAGTACTGGCTTTGTAGTCTTAGCCTTGTTATATATATTGAAAGACTGAGCCTGTAGTGCCAATACAGCCATGTCGTTTGTGTCATCTGCTATTAATACATAGTTGATGTCATCAACAACTCCATCAGCTGTTTTTGCTCCTAAATCTACTCCAACAGTCTGGAGAATATTTGCTCCGCCCATGAACTTATTGTAGTTCAAGTCGAATGAGGACCAAGTTGCACCAGTTCTAGTTTGAGCTGATGTGTAATCTCCTTTTATGAAGTAGAGTCTTCCTGCAGCATTACCTACAGTGTTTGTATCAAGCCAGAATGTGTAATCCTGTACTCCGATTGAAGCTCTTCTTGGTTTATTGAAATCAAGATCGAACTGAACATAGAATGGAACTTTAATGTCCGTACCTTTAAGGTCTCTATATTCTATTCCACCGTTGTTTATGCCGGATACTGATCCAACTTGAACTTCAGTTGATGTCTTTGTCTGGAATCCTTTGAACTTCAAAGCTGCAAATCCGTTTGGATAGTTTACGTCCTGTCCAACTTTCATTACGTACTTTGATGTTGCAGTTTCGCTTCCAGTAGTCTTATCGTATTTCCACTGGTTCAATAGCGAGATCTTTGTAACAGTAGTTCCGCTCTTTTCGAATGAAACTTTCCACTGCGCATCTTGATCAACTGTTGTTTCTCCAGTGTATGGATATCCATAACCGTTTCTTAGTTCAAGTCTCTGAGTACCAGTTCTTATTGAAGCGTAGTACTTGCTTGTTGCTAAGTTGAGCGCTACGTTTGAAACGAATACGCTGCTCTTAACGAAGGATGATCCGAACTGATCTTTCAAATCATATGATGTGAAAACTCCAGCTGTGGATCCTGAGGATACGCTAACTGTTTTAACAACAGTTTCTCCGTCCTTTAGACTCCATGTTGCGCTGTAATTTCCTGAATCTGACACTTTGTACAAGTTGTCAAGAACTGCTGTCAATGTCTTGCCGGAGTAACTTGATCCGCCTTCCATTGCTACAGTGTCCAAAACGTTTAATGTTGTAGGCTGTGTTGACTCATAGAATATGAGCTTGTCTTCGCTCGTGTTTATTTCTGTGAGTGTGTATGTCTTTCCGAGCCAAGGGATCTTAACATCAAAATATGTATTTGTGTCAAGGTTTGCTCTTGAGGAAGCCATAGATATTCCTGCACCTAAATTAAGGTTATAGAATATTTTTCCAACAGCAACTGAGTTAGTCAGTTCGCCTACAGCGTACTGTGATGTACCCTGTGAGCTCTGGAACCCAACATTTGACGAAGAATTAAGATCTTCGCTTACTGATGTTGTTGTATATGATGTGCTGTCAAACTTTACTTTAGCAGCAGGTGTATTTGTCAATGCAGGCATCTGTGTGCTTGATACAGTCACAGTGTTTAATTTGCCTTCTTGAGCGTTGAAATCAGCGTATGCTTCCACTGTTTCGCCTGCTCCGGCCATTGATGATGTTCCGCCAACAGTTACGTCAACTGTTGCTGCGCCTGAGCTTGCTCCGCCTGCAACGTCTACTGTTGCGAGCTGTGCTACTCTTGCTGCAATGTTACCTGCCCAAACAACGTCCGATACGGATGCGTTTGAACCAACCACAACATCAACTACAGGTGATCCTGTTGAGTCGATTACTGTGTCTTTTGCTAGGTTATCTAATCCTGTTGGTGTTACGTTAGCTGCAGATACAACTGGAGCCAATGCTGAACCAACGAGAGCTGCTCCTAATCCTAGAGCAACTATTTTCTTTATGTTCAATGCTTTCATTTGTTTCACCTCATTTAAACGAAAAACATTCCTAAGTCATGCTTGCGTTTGGCAGTTTAATGTCAAGGCAATCATGTCTAAGGCGTTCAGAAGTATTCCTTCCTCCCCTTTAAATACGTTTCTATAGAGGGTGTCACCCGAGCCAGTTAATGGCCAAAAACAAGGGTATTTTTACGGGTTTTGTTGAAAACCTTTACGACGATTGCCTATTGTACTACTTTTTAGGTTTATGGCGCCTTCGGAAAAATTTGCAAAAGAATTTTTCAAATTCTTTATTAGTTGCATTATAATTAGTTATTTTGGCGATTTGAGATATTCCATTGCATTAGTTCGACACTTGCCACCAAATAATAAATTTTTTAGAACTGCTTTCTTGTAGTGACAAAAGACGAAACCTAAATTTTGAATGAACTTAACTGGCTTTAGTGTTTAAGAGCAAGCAAAACACAACAAAAACGAAGCCTTCTTAGACCGCTTAGAAAAAACTTGATTTTAAGTCAAATGACGAGTTTTTTGGGTTATTTTGATTGTTCTGAGGCTTTCTTAGGCTAAAGTGGACCTTAGAAACCTAGGGCTCAAGGATCAAGAATAGGCATCTTTGTAGAACTTTTCAAGCTGCTGCTTGTCCATATTCTTTGTAACAAAATCAGCGTATTTCTGGAAAATCTCCGATAACTCTATGAGCCCTTCCTGAAATTCAAACTGCGAGAATTCTATCTTTGAAGGCTTAAGCACTTCAATTGAAGTTGGAGCGTAATAGAAAATGAACCTTATGAGTGAATTGAAATCCCTGACGCTCAAATTGAGTTCTAAAAAAGAAGAGCACATATCTTCTTCGTCAATTACTTCAGCTTCCTGAAGACTGTATATAGTAAATGCCTTTTCTTTTCCAAGAGCTTCCTTAATCTTCGCCATGTGTCTCTTAAGGAGAGTTTTTTCCACAGCTTTGAGTTCGATTATTGCGTTAAGCCTAACTTTGAAAGAATCCTGTTCTGAAATCTTTTTTCTTTTTCTAACTTCGTCAATTATATCCTGTCTCAACCTGTACTTTGTAGGATAACCTTCTTTTGTGAGAACGCTAAGCTTTAGCATGTTTTTCAGTTCCATTACAAGCTTGTCGTAAGGTATGTTGAGCTGCTTGTTAAGTTCTTCTTCGGTTTTTGGCTCGTTAAGTAATAATAGAGCGATTTTTTTCTGTTCGTCTGAAAAAGAAACCATTTTTACACCAAGTTCAACAAAATCTCAATTATTCCAGAGCCTCACCAGAAAGCCCTTTTTCTTACTTAATACTCATCACTCTTTGTGTTTAAAAAAGTGCTACTTAGAGCTCTTTTAGCCAAAAATACTTAAAGGGAGAAAGAAAGCTCGGACAAGATATATATAGTCCGGCAAAGCAAGTTATAACATGGACATCAATTCACTGGCAACACAAGGATTTGCCGAAGGAGCGAACTTTTTCTCACAAAACGTCCAGGTGGCCACCGGCTCCACCCACAACCTTTGGGCCATAGTAATTGTCGGGCTAGCGCTTATTGTCGCCACAATAATTCTTTTGTTTTTGCTAAAAAAGATAATGGAAAACAGCATTCTTGGAGTTGTAATCTGGGCCGCATCCATATTCATTTTTCAAGTGCAACTGCCATTATTCCCAAGCTTTGTCGTATCAGTAATATTCGGACCCGCCGGAATTGGAACAATGCTCCTGCTTTATGCGCTAGGGATACTAACAATTTGAAAAGCCATAACAGTGAATCAGCCGTTTTGACAGAATTATTTTTATGGAACTTGACAGCAGCACAAAGCTAGCAAAAGTAAGAGAAGAATTAATCGAGCACGCAAAGAAGCATGCGCTCTACAAAAACGTTCTTGACACAAAAGGACACATAGTTTTTGGACGAGGAAGCGACAGCGCAAAAGTTCTTTTCATAGGAGAAGCGCCGGGTTTTAGCGAGAACGAACAGGGGAAACCATTTATTGGAAGAAGCGGAAAGCTCCTTGATGAATGGGTAAGAGAACTCGGGCTAAAAACCCAGGATTATGGGGTAATGAATGTTGTTCCAATAATTCCGTTGAGTATTGAGAAAAAAATCAGGCCGCCGACTGAAGAAGAGATAGCATACTTTTTACCATACACTACAAAAATGGTTGAAGCGATTAATCCCGAAGTAATTGTTCTTCTAGGAAAGAGTGCTGCGAGAGCATTTGGAAAAGAAAACATGAAAGTTGGAGAGACTTGTGATTTTTTAAAAACGAGGATGTTTTTCATCTACCACCCCGCATATTATTTAAGAAACGGGGCGAAAGGAACTAGCGATCTTGCAAATTTAAAGAAACTTCTTTTGGAAAAGAAATAAAAAAAATATTCAGACCCCAAAAAAATACTTATCTCACGTATGTGAGTCCGTTTTCGCATTTTGGTTCTTCCATTACTTCCAAGTTCTGAGTAAGATCCTTGAAGGCTTTTTCAATGGCTTTTGATTCCTTTTCGATCGTGGTCATCTTTACCTTGAAACCGTATTTTTTGTGTAATAGTTCAAGTATCTTTTTTGCGCTGCCCTGATCGCCATAAACTAATTGCGCATTTGTTTCACCCATAAGGCAAGCGCCTTTTATTCCGTGCAATCTTCCAATACCAACCATTAATCCAGCCGCACCTGAAATAAGTCCTTCTTTTTTATCTTCCTTCGCGCCAAGAGTAACCCAAGCTTTAAGCATCTCATCATCCGTTGCCGCAACAACCACGCTTGGCTTTGTGTTAAGTCTTGCATCGCCGACGTTTATTCCTGCAAGAGTTACTATTTCAGTTACGCCCAAGGATTTGAAAAACCCTAAAAGGGTTTCAGCAAACTCATAATGTTCGTGCGATGTACCAACCTTATTGTCAAGGCTTGGCTGAACTGGCCCTACTAAAAACAAGAAATCTCTCCCCTTTAGGTTAATATAAAATATTTCGTCCCTAATCATGTAAATCTTTGATTCTTTTGTGTGAACGCTTGGGGGAAAAGAATCTGAAAGCACTTCAGCTATTTTTTCTGTCTTAAGCTGTTTTAGAAGATAATCAACCGCAATCTTTCCAACAAGGCCAATGCCCGGAAGCCCTACAACCAAAGTCGCGTCCTTTAATTGGAGTCTTTTTGTAACAAGAATCTTAGTAGGCATAATTTCTTTTGAAAGAAAAAGCATTTAAATAGAAGCAAAAAGAGCGGCTCAAAACAAAATGGCCTATTTTTGAGAAAAACGACAAAAAGAAGGGAAAATAGACTAATCTGCTTCTTCTTTCTTGAATTCAAATGAAACGCCAAGCTTCTTTGCCTTCTTTTGCGCGTCTTCGACTACGCCCGTAAGAGTCTTGTCTGAATCCTTAAAAGTCGCACCAGTGCAGGAAATATCGTAAGTTCCTCCGCCGACGTAAATAATTGTGCACTTTTTGGATCCTTGGATATCGCCAAACACTTCTTGAATATCTTCAAGCCCGTTTGAGGAGAGCGCCTGCGCTTTTATCTTGCCCTTCAAAATTTTTTGGGAAACAATAATGTTTTTTTCAACCATTTCTTTCAACGGCTCTACCCAATTCTTCGGGATTACTGCAGAAATGTCCTGTCCGAGCGCGATTTTTTCAAATGCTTCAAGGAGCGAGCCATATTCTTCAATCAATGGGTTTGCAACCTCATCCCAAACTTCCTCGGGTTTTTTCTTCTGCTCTTTGGCCAATAACTCCACGAGTTTTTCTTCTCTATTTACCTGTTTAAACTCGCTCAATTTCTGCCTCTCTCTTTGAGGAGTGATTGAAGCGAAAGAAAGATCTATCTGGTTTTTTGAAGGATCAACGTTAAGGACTTTTGCCGCCCTGACCTGGTTCATCTTTACAAAATTTCTGATGTTTTTTACCCAGGAAGAAGAAACGTGGCTTATGTGGACAAATCCTCTTGCTCCTTTGTATTCAAGCAGCTCTACAAATGCACCATAGTCAAGTATCTGGGTAACTTTTACAATTACAATGTCATCTCTTGTAGGATAATCCATCTATACACCAATAAGCTCAATATAGAATTTTCTTCTAGCAAAGCATTAAAAAGCGCACTAAATAAGGAAGCACAAAAAGGGCTTTTTTAGGCAAAAGAACAATACCCTGTGAGAAAAAGATCGTCTAGGAGAATCTTAGTTTTTCTCTTCAGCTATCTTTCTTGTTATCAAAAGCTTTGATATCTTTTGAGGCAGGGAAACATCCTGCCCTTCCGAATATGGGCCGTATTCTTTCATATCAGCGCCGACAAATGTAGGAACATCTTTTAGAATTGAAACTTTTACTTCGCCCTCATGCTTTACTTCTTTTTCTCCGAAGAAGGAGGAATAATGCGAATGATGATCTTCAAGCACTTTTAGGAGTTTTTTGAAAGTCTCTTTTTCCTGGCTTGCCATTTTTTCAGGATCTGAGTCGCCGGTGTGTATGGCAATTAAGGCCTTGTTTAATATTTTCTTTTCTCTCATGAGAAAAATCTCTTCAACAACCCTTTTTAGGTTTGAAAATTCGCGCGCATCAGAAGCAGAGAAATTTTTTAGCGAAGCGAGATACTTTTTTTTCTCTTCTTCAAGGAATGTTTCAAGCGAATCGATAAAATCTTCGTCGACTTCAACAAGCTTTGAAGTGTTCTTTTCGAGCCTGTGAATCCTTCTTAATTCATCGTAATCGATTTTCATCAGCATTGCACCTTTTCACAAACACTATTCCAGTATTAAATTAATTTGGCCCCTTTTCCAATCAAATAGACCGCACAATAAAGCGGCACTAGCGCCTCTTCATTCTCATATGGCCCGTATGACGTGCCTTTCAACATGAAGCTTGGTGCCTTGTTAATAAAAACCTTGACCTTGTTGTCGGGAAGCACAATAGCATCATTGAATGGGTCAAAGCTCTCAAGCTTTTCAAGAGGAACTTTCGCCGCAATAAGCCCTGTTTCGCCGTGTAGCGTCATTGGGACTCTTACAATTTTGTGGAGATCAATGCTTGTCTGTCTGTCAATCGGGGCCTTTTCTTCTTGGGCAACATATTCCAAAGCTTTTTTCCAAAACTCGCCGCTTTTTCTTCCATCAACCGGCAGAAGGAATCCTTTATCCATCGCCTTAAGAATTTCTTCATGCTGGGAAGCAATCAAAGACACTTTTCTTTTCACAAGACCAGTAATGCTTGCAATTTCTTGAGGTTCTTTTTTTACAAATCTTTTTAGACCAGCGTTAAGCCTTTTTACCCAGGCTCCTTTCTCTTTTGCAAGAAGGAGGGGAAGCGAATCCAAATTATAACCCAAATTGTCAAAAAATATTCCGTTTGCTGTAATGTAATCTACAATCTCGATTCTTGCTTGTTTGTTGAGATTTTTTATTGCGGACGATCTTAGGTGCACGTGGTATCCTGCTTTACCTGAGAAGTTTATTGAAAAATCTTTTGGAGAAAAATTCAAATCTTTTTCGAAAAAATCAAGGAGCCGAAACACCTGCTTTTTTGCTTCGCCTATGCATTCGCTGCAGAACCACTCCTTGTTCTCAACCCCTTCGCCGCATTCAGGACAGGACTTTACCCTTCCTTTTCCAGTGTGGCCTTTTACACAAGTCCAGGAATCATGCCTGTCTTTGCAAGAAGTTTTTAGTTCATCTGCATCAAACTCGTATATCAAATCGGCCCCTATAAGGTCTTTTGTTTGCATGGGCTTCCAGTCAGGATGCTTGTAATATGCGTTTGAGTATGAGACAAATAGCGGCTTTTCATTTACTAAAAAATCGTTCAAGGCTTTTGCGGAAGTGAACGCCAAGTTTCTATTTGCAATCTTTTTCTTGAACACGCCATAACCAAACTCACGCTTCTCTATCTCCGGAACCGAGTCGACAAAGTTAGCCTTATAGTATTCGCTGAAAACTTTCTTTAAAAATTCCGCTTCCTTTGAGTTCTGTTCTTCATACATAAATACCACAGTTCACTTCAATCGGGTCCGATTACAAATCAAAATCATAAATCATTTGGCGCTTTGCTTTTGTTTTTCTTGCGTTGATGCCTGTTCATTCTTTGTTCTGTTTCTTACTCTTAGCATTCTCATGTAATATTTCAGAGGGTGAACAGAGCGGCATTCCTTGTCGCATTCTTTCATTCGCAGACCATATTCAGCTATTTTTTTGCACCCTGGGGCGGAGAGCTGTTTTTCAAAAATCCTTTCAACATGATACTGGGCGATATGCTGTTTGAAGTCGGGGCTCTTTGCAAGTAACGCCATCATTTCAGTTTTAGTCATCCCTAACTGGAAAAGAAAGCTTGCAAGAGAAAGCCTTGCAGTGTAAGAAAGCTTTTTTCCTGCCAATTGGTCAGCGTAAAGGAGTTTCATGCAAGGCGGGAACAAATTTGGATCCATCTTTCCTTCAATCTTCAAATCAAATTCTTTTTTGCCTATTACTGTTAGCTGAGAATCAATACTTCTTGCAAGCAGTACAAATTTTTCAGGAATTGCATCTTTTGGTATCGGGAGCGAATCAAACACTTTCACATACGCCTTCTCGCTTAAAAATCGGGCGAAATCGTTTAAGTTAAGATATACTTTTCCCCCTTCAACTGCTTTATTGACAAGCTTCATCTCGTCATCAGTGAACCTTATCTGTAAATAATCAAGAACTGTTAGAACAACAAAGAATTCTTTGTCCTGCGAAAGCTCATATTTGAGAGCAAAATCGTCCGCAAGCTCTAAGCACAATTCTTTTGTTGATTTTGAATCCATAAGCGCGCTGAAAGTATTTTTTTTTATTAGACTTGAGAAGCGCTCCGGCATATTTGGAGCTTTCAGAAGAGAAGCAAATATTTTTGCGATTGGAAAAGCGAATGTTTCTGTTTCAAGCTGTTCTTTTGAAGGATTAGTTGATTCGAGCGCATATTGTTTTTGCGAGTGAGCGCGGGAGACCATAAGCGCCGCTCTTCGCACTATATTGTCGCCAACATTTCCAAGGTTAAGATTTGATTCTTTTATCTTCTGCTTAGCTCTTTCTGAAAAAGGGAACGTCTGTGCGAATAGAAGAGGATCCATAAAGCAATATTTGATTAGAAATCATTAAATAAAGTGGCGAATGGGCCCTTTGAAGGCCATTTTGCGAGCCAAGCTATTAGAGTATCATGTGCGCCAAATAGAATACTATTCGGCTGTTCCCCAAGTGGTAAGAAACCCTCATTGGAGCATCGCTCTTGAGCTCTATTAATAGGGGCTTATCCATATCGGCTTCCTTCACTATGTTTTGCAAGAAATTAAGCGAAAATTTTGCAGTGACATCTTTTTTCGAAGAAACCTTAGCCATCCTTGCGGCTTCAGATTCCATTACCCCTTGCGAACCTTTGGCTTCAAGGGCAAACTTTCCGTCAACTACTTTTAGAACGATACTGCTTCCAAAAAGCGAAGCATCCCTAAGCATTTCTTTCATGGACGATCCGTTAATTTCTATAGTAGATTCGTAAGTAACATCAGGAGTCTTTATTTCTTCTTCAGAAACATCAATCAAAGGAAGCCTGAAATTTCTTTTCAAATCAGATTCGAATCTTATTTTCATCTCGGCATCAGAAACATCCATCATCAATTTATCATTTGGAAGCGAACGCTGCATTATCTTATTGAACTCTGTCAAATCCACTCCGACAAAGCTTGGCTCTATCTCATACTTGTCGAAATATTTCTTATCAACAAAATAATCAACCAAAACTACCTGCGAAGGGTCTATCGCCTTGAAGTATACTCCTTTTTCAGAGAAGCGAAAGTTCCCTTCAGGTATAAAAGAAGAGATTGCCTCAATTGATCTTTTCCAGAACTCTAATTGTCTTAGCTCTATCATGAATTATCAACAATAGAAAAAGCGGCAAAGTATTTAAGTGTTTTTGCAGTGGAAAAAAAGAGGCTAAAATTGGCGAAAGAGCCAAATTTTAGGCGTTCTCAATCCTTGGCGCAAGATAGTAAGTTATTGTCGCGTCGCCAATTGTGTAGCAAATCTTAACAGGAGCATTTGTTTTTAGGTAAAGCGCCACATTGTTTCCCGTACCTGCTGCTTTAAGCATATCCTGCAAGTAATCAAGAGGGAACATGCTTTTGCATTCCTTTTTTACCTTAAGTTCTGGAAGAGTGATTTTATTCTGTGGAACTTCTTCGTTAAGGTTTCCTTTCGAAGAATTCGCTTTCACAAAAAATCTTGAAGAATCGCAGCCGAGTGAAACGTGAGTGCTAATTAGCGCCGCGTCCTTAAATGCACTCTGCAAGAATGCCGAGGAAATCATCATTTCAGCGTCAAATTCTATTCGGGGATTTGGCACATCGCTTGTAGATATGTCTATTAGAGGAACCTGAAAAGATCTCTGGGCATTTCCCCTGAAAGTTACTGTGAGAAAAGCTTTTTTTTCGTCAAGCGAAAGGCTAAGCTCGTCATTTCCTTGAGCTCTTGCAAGAACTTGGTTCAAATAATCAAGATCAAGACCGAGTCTTGTTTCCTGCGCCTTAAAAGTCTCAAAGGCTTTCTTTGGCATCGTAAAATCAACCATTGATATCTGGCTTGGATCGGTGGCTTTAAGTTCAAGTCCTGTTTCCTTTACCACAAGTTCAGCTTCGTCAATAAGAACTGAAATAGCTTCCATGCTTTTCTTAAAAACTTCTGCATTCTTCAAAACAAGTTCCATCATAGCACCTTTCCAAAAAGTATAAACAATCAAAGCCTGTTAAGGTTTAAAAAAGGATTTTTGGGGAAAAAAGCTCAGCACAAGAACTTGCTTTATTTCACTCTTTTAAAGTCAAGTATTTTCCCCGAGGAATCAAGCACCAGGAGGAGTTTTATCTTTGACTTTTTAGCCCCGACTACCTCTATTAATGCCAAAAAGTTGTCTCCTTTGGCGTTAAAATCCTTTATTTCGACTTTTGATTTTAATTGTTTTTCAATGACTGGTTTGAATTTGCCTATCAATAATTGTTTTAGGGTTATTTCATGCTGGCTTATGGCAAGATTTGGCTTAGGCGTAACTTCCCCCTGACTTTCTATTTCTTTCCAAATATCTTTTCCCTGTCTTAAACCTTCAAGAAGACCCATTACATCTCCGGCAACATGCTCTTCTTTGGTTTTTTTCTTTGAAAGCGAATTTAAAATAAAACTTGATACCAGAACAATTGCCATTGAGAGAGCAATCATGATGAAAGAAAGTGTCATCAAAATGTCGTTAGATATTCCAAACAAAGCCATGTCTAATTAAGGGTTTTTGAGAATAAAAAGCTTTTCAGGGTCCAAAAAATAGAGTACTAATAGGGAACTTGTTTTAGCAATATCCTCTAAAGTCTCTTGGCAAAGCGCCTGATGCAACTATTGATATCAAATCGTCCACGAGCCAAAGCTTAACGCATCCGACTTTTGGAACATTAAAAAAAGCAATACCCGAAAGCTCGTTTACTGGAGTCGCATAGTAGGATATGCAGGGCTTTTGGGAACCTGTCCCGATAATGTTTCCGCAATCCTGATCAAACGTAGGGTTTGTGGCGCCGTTATCTCCTTTGGTAAGAATAAAATAACCGTCTTTCGCTTTTACCAGGGCTATTGCGCGATGAATTATTGGCAACCCTGAAGGATAAGCCGTGTATACAACTATTGATGCTTTTTCATCCGGACTCACTACTTGCCCGTTTAAAAATTTCAGCGAAGAAAGCGAACCGTTAACATAACTCGGAGTAACATAAATGTCTGAAGGAACTCTTGCTATCTTTTCATCAAGCTCCACTATAGGGCCAAAATTTGAAGAAATATCTGCTTTTTTCAACGCCATCACATCGCCTCGAAAAAGGGTGTCTTCCATGCTTGCAGAGTAGACTATTACAAGCGGTGTTGAAGTTCCAAAAGCCATTCCTAAAGCCGCATAAAGACCCCAAGCGAAAAGGAACGCAAAGAAAACATTAACAATAAATTCCACCGCTTCACTGTCAGTCACTTTTTTGACTTGAGGCATCACAAATAGGTCCACATATGTGAAAGGGTCCACCCACTTTAGAAAAGAAAACTTCTTTTTCAATTCGCCATAAAAATCACCGACTTTTGAAAATAAATTATTTTCCTGCTTTTTAGGGGCGGAAAATTTTTTACTAGATGGAAAATGCTTTTTCATATTTTGCCACCTTTACATCCATCTCTGCGACAATGGAGAGTGCCTCTGGCGGCCATAAAATATAACGACAATTACTACTGCTACCACATAAATGAACCCTAAAATAAAGTATTCGTTTGTCATCCCCATTATCCCGACAGCTTCAACAAACGCACCATATACGACAGATACGGCCGCAAGAACTGAAAGGAAAGAAACATCCCTTAATATTATTCCGACATGGTGGTCCCAAAGATGGCCTTTTGAAACTGCTGCGGAAAGAATTGCTCCTGCAAGCGCTCCAAAAACATAAGCGAATAATTCAGGCGGTCCGTGGCCGATAAGCATTGTCTGCAAAAACCCTATACCCCTTAGGTGTTCTCCAACAAGGAACATTTCTCCAAAAAATAATCCAAGAATTGATGCGTTCCAAGCAATTATAAAAATCGCGCCCGCACCGTAAAGAAGAGAAAGAGCTATTACAAAAATCAGAACCCAGCCATTTGTTTCCAGGATAAATATTCCGCAATTTAATACATTATCTTTTTGAGGATCGCAAGCAACAAGTGCCATTCCAGTCACCTTGCCCGTAACAGAATTTGGAATACCATTATCGCACCCGCCGGAAATTGTGCAGAAAGCCTTAATTTGCTCTTCAAACATCACCGGTTTCACGTCACTTGGAGCAACAGCGTAAGCCAACGCAAACGCAATAATTATTCCGATAAATATCCAGACATAAAGCTGGATAAGATCAAAATGCCTGGCAAAAAAAGTAACTGAACTGTGCTTGTCTTCCGCCTCTTCTTCTTCCTCGGTCGCAAGAATATTGTGCATTATTGGCACAAGACCGATTGTTATGAATGCCACAGCGAGAATGCTTGCATGAGCGGGAAATATTGTGTATGCAAAGAAAATGCCCCCAAGGGCAATCATGACGGAAAGAATCCCTATGAGAAAAGGGTATTTTCGAATATTTTTTTCCCCTAAAAGTGATTCCAGAACCATGCTATCCCTTGGCTTTATATATCTTACCATAAAGTAAATCTCTTTAGTATTAAATACTTTCCACTCTAAGTTTGTTTATCATTACACATGGTGAAAAATTGGCCGACTCAAAACAGCAGATAGTGATTCCTGGCGAGCAAATAGCTACTGAAGAAGAGTATGCCGCAGGAAAAAACGCCTATGTTGAAGACGGAAGCGTAAAATCAACCTCAATGGGCGTAGCTACATTCAACGATGTAACTAAGGAAGTTAGCGTTAAAGGAAATGCTGTAGAAGGAGTAAGACAGGGCGATATTGTTCTAGGAAAAGTAGTGTATGTAAAAGAATCAATGGTAGTAATTGAGCTAAAGAGTTCTGAATCTGGAAGAAAGATCCTTACGCCTTCAGCGCATTTGGCGATTAGAAATGTTTCAACTGAATTTGTCAAAGAACTTGACAAAATGTTCAAAGTGGGCGACATTGTAAGGGCAAAAATAGCTTTCTCAACCCCCCTCATAACAGAACTTCTAACAAACGAAAAAGGTCTTGGAGTAATCAAAGCTTATTGCTCAAATTGCAGGGATGCGTTGAGCAGTTCTAATGGAAAACTTATGTGCCTTTCATGCGGAAGCGTAGAAAGCAGAAGATGGCACGAAGATGAATTGCCTCCAAGGATGAGCGGCGGATTTGAAGATCGCGGCGGAAGAGGATTTGGGGGAGATAGAGGCAGAGGTGGATTTAGCGACAGAAGACCATCATTTGGAGACAACAGAGGACCAAGAAGATTTGACAACCGCGGACCCGATAGAAGAGAAGGCGGATTTAGCGACCGAAGACCATCATTTGGAGAAAATAGAGGACCAAGAAATGACAATAATGGTTTTAGACCTGACAGAGGATTTAACAGAGGGGGGATGAGGAATGAAAATAGAAGTAATTTCTAACGAAAAAAATACACTCGAGTTCTATCTTGAAGGGGAAAGGCACACATTGCCAAACCTGCTTAAAGAAAAACTCAACCAAGACGCTGCGGTAGAGTTTTGCGCATATAGGCTCGAACACCCACTTGACAAGAAATCAAGATTCATAATTAAGACAACTTCAAAAGCGCCGAAGAAAGTTCTTGACGATGCATTGAAAGGGATACAAGAAGACTTGGATGCATTCAAAAAAGCTTTCGACAAAGCAAGCAAGTAAATCTGATTAAAAAATTTGATATAACTACGGGCGAGAAAGATTTTTCTTGCCTAATTTTAATTTTTCTTTCCTTTGCTCTTTACTTTTGCCTTCTTTACGGAAGAATCAATATAGCTCTTTAGCATTTCTTTATAGTAAGCATTTTTTCCGCTTGATGGTGCCGCAGAAGCCTTATTCTTGCCTGTCATCATGTCGGATCCTGAAAAAGATTCTGCAAGACGCGAAAACTCAGCAGGGAAAAATATCTTTGATCCTTTGTTCTTTGACATGTTTTCTATTGCACGTATGTAATAGTACGCAAGCGCCTTGTCGTCAAGGTGCGCAGTAGCTTCTTTCACCGCTTCAATCTCTGCTTTGTGTGCAAGGGCTTTCTCCATTCTTGCAAGTTTTTGCTGAACGGCCGCCTTCTCTTCGTGCATTGCAGTAACTATCGCTTCAGGCAGTTGAACATCGCTAAGTTCAACGCTTTCAACGTTTAAACCCCAGTCCTTTGAAATGTGTTCCAAGTTTTCCTTTATTTTCGCGTTAATTATTTCAATATTTGAGATAACATCACTTAAGCTCATCGAGCCGATAACGTCACGCAAAGAGGAAGTCACAAACAATTGAGCTGCCTTTGAATAATCTTCAACTTCAATCACCGAATTTACTACGCTCTGATTATCCTTTTTTACTTTCAAGTAAATTATTGCGTCGATTATAACTTCAACGCCGTCTTTTGTAACAACCTCTTGTTTTGGTACATCAAAAGTCTTTACTCTCAAATCAACTTTGTGGAAGGATTCCATTATCGGTATTATAATAACCCATCCCGGACCGCCCACACGATTAACTTTTCCAAACCGATAAACAACGGCTCTTTCATAGTCAAGGAGCTGGATGACAAGATCGTATTTGTATATAATAAATAGGAAAATTCCTAGTGCCAAAATACCAAAAGCGTTCTTCAAAAGCTCGTCTTGGTACATTATGGCAAGGCCTGCAAGCACAACAACAACTACCAGCATGACCAGAAAAATCAAATACTTCAAATTAGCGTGAGCCATCAAAATAACCCTTAATTCTGCCCTATTCCTTAATCTATTGTGTCAAATTTATATATAAGGTTAATAGTTTAAGTTATTTATAAAGCCCTTCCTTTTGGTGGTTTATTGAAGAAAAAAGTGTTTGTAGTCTGCGTAGATAGGGACAATGACCTTGGCAGAAAGGCCAAAGTTGAGGGTCCTGTGATAGGCAGAGAAAAAAACTTAGATGCTGCAAAAAAGCTCATTCTTGCTGATCCCACTGAAAGCGACGCAAATACAATGTTTGCTGCAGTAGCAAAACTTCTCGAAGCTGAAAAAGAGTATAAGAACGCTGAAATAGTTACAATCACCGGCCAAGGCAAAATCGGACTCCAGGCAGACAAGGAAATAAATAGGCAACTTGACGAACTCCAAAAAGAGTATATTATCGAAGGCTGGATACTAATCACCGATGGCGCGGAAGATGCCCAAGTCATACCTTTGCTTCAAAGCAGGGCTAAGATAATATCCACCGAACAGATAGTAATCAAACAGGCGCAGGCTGTTGAATCCACTTTTTATACAATTAAAGAAGCGCTTAAGGATCCGGGCGTTGCAAGACTATTTTTAGGAATCCCGGGAATTATGCTCATAGCCTATTTTGCCCTTGGAATGTACTCTATTCAGGCAATGGCGCTAATACTTGGAACTTACCTGATGCTCAAAGGATTTGGGATAGAAGAAAGACTGTTTGATTTTTTCAGGACAATAATTTCAAGCGCCACTGAACAAAGAATCAGCGTAGTAATGTATGTTGCAGCAACACTTTCGCCGCTCTTTGGAATATGGCTTGCATACATACAAGTAATGTCGTCAGAATTTGTTGATGTGACAATTGATGCTATTTCCGCAATAAGAATAACTTATCCTTTCTTTGCGCTAGCGGCGCTTTTGATAATAGCGGGCAGAATATTTGACGCAATACACTTCAAGAAAACTTATCTTATAGGAAAATACATAATGCAGGCGACATCAGTCATCGCGGTTTGGAGCATACTTGACGCAGGGACGCTAGTATTTCTTAGACAAGCAGATCTTGCTTGGTTCCCGGCAAACATTATGCTTGCAATAATAATACTTGTTGCCGCGATGAGAATAAGCTCAATATTTGATATAAGAAATAGGGTGACAAAAGCCCTCATAGGAATGACTGTGATGAGCGAACAGGGAGACTATTTAGGAAAGGTATCCGGAGTAGATAAGAGAAAACAATTGATACAAATAACCAATCCTGAGACGAAAAAGAAAACAGAAAAGACAATGAAACAGTTCGCGCTCAAGAAAGGAAGA
This sequence comes from archaeon, assembly GCA_038046585.1. Taxonomy (GTDB): domain Archaea; phylum Iainarchaeota; class Iainarchaeia; order Iainarchaeales; family JAAZKV01; genus JAAZKV01. Next base: position 3,465 of record JBBSVX010000018.1, on the reverse strand, counting down.
ATAATAGTGACCGCGTAAAAACGCAGCCATCAGACAAATTTTCTAAAAAGATTCTTTAACTTAAATTCGCCAATTAATTATTTCTTCTTTGTCTTTTTAGCCGCTGCCTTTTTCTTAGGCTTAGCGCAGCATCCGCAAGTTCCACATACCAAACATATCACCTTGAGGAAATACTCATTTAAGTTGTATTTAACACTTATTGTTGCTTGTACCATTTCAGCGCTTTTTTTAGGGTGCTTTTCAAGAAAGAAAGCTTGTGCTTTGAATATTTTTTTCCTTCAAAAGAGTATCGCTTCGAGGCTTCGCGCTTTATCTTGGCATATTCGACCCTTGTTTTTTTGTGGTGTTTTAAGTATTCCCTGAAAGCCAGCGCAACTTCTTTTGCACCCGAGCCAAAATAAGTTAAATGCAAATGAACTAGTCTTGGAACGCCCAAGTAATCCACGTAATACTTTTTATGAAAATGCCTCTTGCCGGCCATAGTATGATCATATTCATATCCAAAGTTATGCAATAGCTTCTTTGATTTTGAGAAATGCTTTTTTTCCACGATCACCAGGACGTCTAGGACTTTTTTTCCGCCAAGGTTTGGCACTGAAGTTGAACCGATATGGTGAATCTCTTTTTTAGGCACAGAAGAGAGAACTTTTGAAATAAACCTTTTTTGGGCGGCAAATAATTTTGGGTAGGAAGAGGAATACTTATTGAACAAATATTTTTCTGCAACTGCCCTCTTTAAAATGTCAGACACAAAAAATCACCGCTAAGAAGCACAACTTATTCTTTTGGAACAATCTTTGAAAGCTCTTGTCTTATTGCATTAAGCGCTTCGCCGTAGAATTTTCCATCAGCGACATATTGTTTTGCGCGTTTTTTGTCGGTTAAATCCGATTCAAAATCGGATAAGGAAATAAATTTGGCATCGTCAACTTCCCCTTTCTGGTAAACAAGTTTTGGCTTGTAGTTGAGCTTGTAGGTGAATAAGTGGATGAACTCATTGTTCAAAATAGAATCATTTGCTTCAACGCTGAGCTTAAAGACACTAATTTTTTTTAATAAACTACGATTTAGGTTAAGCCCCAGTTCTTCTTTTGCCTCTCTTAACGCCACATTTCCCGGGTCTTCTCCGGCACCCATGTGCCCCGCAACGCTTATGTCCCAGAGATTTGGAAAAAGAACTTTCTCAGGGCACCTATGCTGTAAAAGAATTTCGCCCTTATCATTGAATATCCATAAGTGAACGGCTTCGTGCCAAAGGCCTTTTTTGTGAGCCTCTGATTTTAGGGCCATTTTGCCGGTCTTGTTCCCTTTGTTATCGAGCAAATCAACAAGTTCATCGGACATAAAAATAACCGCTATAAGAAAAAGCGAATTTACAATTTTACTTTGTCGGAACTAGTTTTGCTATCAAATCTTTTAGGGTTTCCGAGCGCTTTTCAACTATTATTATTTTCTTTAATTCAGTGAGAAGGGCTTTTTTTGCAGGAGTGTTGTCAAGCGCAATCTCAAGAACGTCCACAAGATTTCTTACTGGAGTTATTTTTATTTTTACTATCTCATCTTTTTGTATTACAATGTCCTGCATGTTGCTCAGGGGAACTATTACTTCCTTGAAACCCGCTTTGATTGCAGCGCTTACTTTTGAAGATACTCCTCCAACCGGGAGAACTTCTCCGCGAACACTTAACGATCCTGTCATTGCAAGGTCCTGCCTTACTGGAATATTTTCTATTGAAGAAATTACTGCTGTTGCGATTGAAACCGAAGCAGAGTCTCCTTCCACACCTTCATAAGTTTGTAAGAATTGAATGTGAATATCTTTTGCAAATTCGCCTGAAATTTTCTTGAATATCGCTGAAACGTTTTCTACTGCTTCTTTCGCTATCTCTCCCAGCTTTCCTGTTGCAATTACTTTTGAAGAATTCTTGCTGCTTGGAGGAGCAACTGATGCCTCAATCGGTATTATGCTTCCGGCGCTTCCGTCCCCAAACACTGCAAGACCGTTTACGCGCCCCACCGCTTTTCCGTTTATCAGATAAACTTCATAGTCTCTTTTCTGATCAATTATCTTGTCAACCATCTGGCGTTCAAGGGTTCTTGCGCTCATCTTTGCTTCATAAACATCCTGTTTTGTAACAAGCAAATGACCTTTTTCTTTTGCAACGTCCCCTGCCGCTCTTACAAGTCCGCCTAAATCCCTAAGCTTTAGAGTAAGCTTTCCTTTTCTTTCGGCTCTTCTTTTTGCTTCAAATATAATCTCTTCAACCGATTCTTTGTCAAAATGAGGAATCTTATTATCCTTGATTACTTCTTGGGCAATGAACTGGGCTATCTTGTGCCTATTCTCCGGATTGTCTTCCATGTCCACGTTCATGTAAACTTCATAACCATAGCCCCTTATTCTTGATCTAAGAGCGGGATGAACTTTTTCAAGATCCTGATAGTTTCCGGCTGCTATTAAAACAAAATCGCACGGAACAGGTTCGGTTCTTGTCATTGCACCGCTTGAGTTTTCGCTCTGACCTGTAATTGAATATTTCTTTTCCTGCATTGCTGTCAAAAGTTCCTGTTGAGATTTGTGGGTAAGTGTTGCTATTTCATCAATGAATAATACTCCGCCGCTCGCTCTGTGAATCATTCCCGGCTCTACTCTTAAGTGAGGCGGGGTTCCAAGTCCTCCGCTCTGTAGCGGGTCATGCCTTACGTCCCCGAGCAATGCTCCTGCTCTTGCACCTGTTGCTTCAAAGAAAGGCGCAGTCTTTTTGCCGAGGTTGTTCACCAATAGTTTTGGGTTTCCGCCGCTTTCTTTATTTCTCATCTGTCCGCCAAGCGAAAGACCGATCAGTAAAAACGCGCCTACAATTATTAGCGCTGCAAATACAACATCAGGATACCATTTCAACTGCCAAAGTAAAACCGAGATTAACATGAAGCCCATCGGGAGGAGAAATGAAATCATCCTGGAAGAATCGTCTTCGCGTCTTGCTTCAAGCCTGTTTTGATCGATTATTTTTTTTGCTTCGCCGGCTTTTGTGACCTTTACTTTTGGATTATTCGGATCCTCGGAATTAGGGTAAATTAAAATATCTTGGAGCTGCTGTATTGGCAATATTTCTGACATTGCTTGAGCTAAAAGAGATTTTCCAGTTCCCGGCAAACCCACTAAAAGAACGTTTCTTTTTTGCGCGGCAGCTTTTCTTATTATGTCAACGCTTGAATCCTGTCCGATTACCTGCGCGATGAGGCCTTTTGGAACTATTATTTCAGAAGTGTTCTTGAAAGAAAATATTGATGAATGCTGCCCCAAAACAGGCAAAGTGTTTTTCTTTGAAACTGCAAGCATCTTCTTCTTTTTCTTTGAAGCGGGCATGACCTAATTGTCCTTGAAAGGGTTAAAAAGGTTATTCCGGCAAAGATTCTCTACAAGGAATTGTTAATATGGAACCAATCAAAGTAACTTACATA
>JBBSVX010000017.1:0-3642 GCA_038046585.1 archaeon | reverse complement strand
CAGACAGAACTGCTATCAAAAATAGTGGGCAAAATGGCATAAATGAAAAACGCGGAAATGGCAGAGAATTGATTTTTTGAGCAAAATTGGAGGAAAGCTTTATATAGCATTGGTTGTAGAAAATTGTTTACTGGCGAGCTAGAAAGGTGTTTGATATATTTGAAGTAGCGCCCGCAGTGGCGATTTTAGTTATTTCATTTGCACTCGCTCTTGTATCCAAGATTCTGCAAAGGAATCTCCTCGACAAGAAGAAGATGGATGCTCAAAAAAAAGAGATGAAAGAGAAGCAAGAAAGATTAAAAAAATTGACAAAGGACGGTGAATCAAAAAAAGAAGAGATTGAAAAACTCCAGCTCGAGATCGCTGAGGCAAGCATCGCAATGATGCAGGGCACAAACAAATTGATGCTCGTGTCTTTACCGGTTTTCGCAGTGTTCTTCATGATAATGGGGAATATTTATGGGGGGCTTTCATTCACATCGTTGTTTCCGTTACCGCATTTCACAGGATTCTGGTTGTTGAACCCATTTAGTTGGATTCCAACTTTCCCGGCAGTATGCCAGGTAGAATCAGTGTGCTTTTTGCCGTTGACGATGACAACAGGATACCTAAAAGCGTATTTCTTCTATTATTTTGTTTCATCAATTGCAATATCAGGATTAGAAAAATTATATGATAATTATTTGAATAAATTGGGAAATGAACTGATAACAAAGAAATTGAAAAAGTGATTTTTTATGGTAGCACCAAACAAGAGAAGATTGCAATACAAGCACAGAAAGTCCACTAGCCAGACAAAGAGAGAATACTTCAAGGGCAAAGGATCACAAGGAAAATGCGCCGCACACAAGATAAAAATGGGTGGAGTAATAAACGGAAGAAGCAGCGGGCACTCAAAGAAAAGCGTAACTCAGAAAAGGCCTTCAGTGCCATTCGGAGGAGTATTATCAGGACCGGCAAGAGAACAAGTATTTTTAGAAATGGGCAAAGTTGTAGCAGGCGTAAAAAAAATCGACGAAGTTCCAGAAAAATACAGGAATTATGTTAAACAAGCGCTATGTAGGGCGGAATAAAATTTTAAGATTTGGGTTGATGAAAAATGGAAATTGGACAAGTTTGCATTAAGACAAGAGGAAGAGAGGCGGGTAAAAAAGTTGTTATTATTTCGGAAGCCAAGGCAGGAAAAGTTCTTACCGACGGACCGAATACAAAAAGAAAGCTATGCAACGTTCTTCACTTGTTTCCATTGATGGAAAAAGTAAACATAAAAAAGGACGCAAGTCACGAAGAAGTCGTGAAAGCATTGAAATGATATTTTAGGGTTGATGAAAAATGGCAGAAATAAATTACATTGTAAGAGTAATGGGAAAAGATCTTGACGGAACAAAAAGAGTCGACGAGGCAATACAAAGCCTAAAAGGAATAAGTCACAGAATGGGCGGACTTATCTGGGCGCAATTTAGAAAAGAGCACAAGTCGCCTTTTTCAAAAAAACTCGGAGAACTTACACCTGAAGAAGTGAAACAAATAGAATCAATAATAACTGGTCCTGAAAAGCACGGACTTCCAATATGGACACTTAACAGACAAAACGATTATGCTACAGGCGAAGACAAGCACTTGATAATGAACGATTTGGCATTCTCGCTAAGAAACGATCTGCAGAGAATGGCTGAAATAAAATCATACAGAGGCCTAAGACTAATGTGGGGCTTGCCGGTAAGAGGACAGAAGACAAAAAGCACACACAGAGGAAAAGGCGGAATTGTTGGAGTTACAAAGAAGGACGCTGGAAAGCCAGCAGTACCTGCTAAAGCTAGCAGCGCTGCACCGGCTAAGCCTGCTGCAAAGAAGTGATTGATATGGGTGACCCGAAGAAGAGATCAAAGAATTATTCAAAACCAAGGAAGTCCTTCCAAAAGGAAAGAATTGCTAAAGAGAAAGAAGCAAGAAAGCTTTATGGTTTGAAAAATCAGAGAGAATACCTCCAGGCTGAATCAGCAGTCAGAGGAAAAAGAACAAATGCAAGAAAACTCCTCGCACTTGGCCTTGAACTTAGAATTATAAGAGAAAAAGAACTCATCGATTCGCTAAAAAGAATTGGAATCCTTCGAGGAACACCAACTCTTGACGATGTTTTAACCCTCACTCCAGAAGCGCTCTTAGAAAGAAGACTTCAAACAATCGTATGGAGAAAGGGACTAGCAAACACAGTAAAACAAGCAAGACAGTTCATCACACACGGACACATAGCAATTGACACTAAAAGAGTGACAGTGCCAAGCTACGTTGTTACAGCTGAAGACGAAACAAAAATGACTTACTACGGACCTGAAATGGTACTGCAGGAAAAGAAAATAAAGACAAAAGTTTCGCAAGAAAAGAAAAACCAGATGAAGGATGATTTTGAAGAAGCTAAGCCTGCTGAAAAGAGCGAGGCAAAGCCAGCAGAAAAAAAGGAAGTTAAAATTGGAGCAAAGGGTGAATGAATATGGCTGAAAACAGAGGAATAGTGCACCTTTACGCGACACACAACAACACAATGCTTCTATTGACTGACATAACAGGATCAGAAACTATAGCAAAAAGCACAGGCGGAATGGAAACTAAAGCACAGCACAAAGAAGGATCTCCTTACGTTGCGATGAAGCTTGCAGAGAATATTGCAAACGCAGCAAGAGAAAGAGGAATATCTGAAATTTATGTTAAAGTAAGAGGACACGGCGGAAACAGAAGCACTTCAGCCGGACCTGGAGCAGAATCCGCAATAAGATCGCTCACAAGAAACGGACTTAGAATCATAGCGATTGAAAACGTAACACCTGTACCTCACGACGGATGCAGAAAGAAAAAGAAGTTCAGAGGAAAAGCACAGAGATAAACAGTAAAAGATAAATATTAAAATGGAAAAATGGTTTTTATGGATATAAAAGTTGTTCACGAAGACGGACTATTGACAAAGTACCTAATAAAAGGCACTACATCCACTTTCATGAACTCGCTTAGAAGAGCAATAATGTGCGACGTACCTTGCCTCGCAGTAGACACAGTACACTTCTACGAAAACGACTCGGTAGTATTCGACGAAATGCTCGCGCACAGACTCGGACTATTGCCAGTAAAGACTGACGTTAAGACTTACAAGAAAGGAGACAAAGTAAAACTCGTTCTTGAAAAACTAGGGCCTGGAATAGTTACAAGCAAAGACATAAAATGCACTGATCCAAAAATTGAGATAGTTGACAAAAAAATTCCAATTACAAAGCTTGGGAAAGAACAGAAAATAAAGGTAGAAATGAATGCAATAATGGGGACCGGGGCAGATCACGCAAAATTCCAGCCGGCACTTATAGCATACAACGAAGTCCCAATAATTGACAATGAAAAAACTTACGCTAACGCAAAAGAAATAGTTGCAGAATTCCCCGAAGGAGTAATAGAAGCAAAAGCAGGAAAACTTTTCCTACTTGACCCTTACAATATCAAAATACAGAATCAATTTGGAGATTTGCTTGCAAAGCACGGAGTAAAACTCAGATACAGCAGCACAGATTTTGTAATGACACTTGAAACGACAGGACAGTTGTCCTCAAAAGAAGTTGTTGAAGCCGGACTTAGAGTTCTTGGCGAAAAACTTGACGA
>JBBSVX010000016.1:0-51112 GCA_038046585.1 archaeon | reverse complement strand
AAATAGCCCTGACTGCAGCGCCTTTTTCGCCAGGCGGCAACGATTGACTCATGTCCCTTTTGCAAAGGGACTTAGTGGCTTTAGTTGATAAAAATAAATAGCCCTACCCAGATTCGAACTGGGGTCCCGAGCTCCAGAGGCTCGTATCCTTGGCCGCTGGACGATAGGGCTATCAAATAAAATTGGGGAGCACAACCTTTTTAAGCGATTCTTGGAAGGTTTCAAGCTCTAGCAATATCAATTAGAGTTTTTGCCATAAACCAGTACTTGGGATTCGTTGCAAGCTTTCCAATAAAAGTAGAAGGGCTGTCCATATCTCCTTCCTTGTTCAAAAATTCTTCAATTCCTTTTTCTTTAAGCTTCATGAATAATTTGTCCATCTCCTCATTGGAGATTGAGTTGGCATATCTTCTAAGCTTCCAGTGCATTCGTAGTTCCTTGTATAGCGGTGCGAGCCTTTTCTCATAATCATTTAGACCTGCCTTTCCGTTGAAAACATCCGCAAGAGTTTCTGCCAAAATATTTCCAGATTTTATTCCAAATATTACTCCGCCCCCAGTAGTAGCTTTTGTGTGGAACGCTGAATCCCCTACAAGAGTGACATTGTTTTTTGTTATTCCGCTCAGCGGTGCTCCGCAAGGAATGAGGGCCGATTGCACAGTTCCATGAGTCACTCCGGGAAATTTATCTTTTAAGAATCTGTCAAAAGAATCAGCTATGTTATCCCCAAGAGAACTTCCTAGACCGATTTTTGCCTTGTCTTCTCCGATAGGAATCATCCAAGCAAAGAACCCTTTTGAGTAGTCCCCAAAATAAATATGCACAAAGTGCTTGTCAAATTTTCCTGTGCAAGTCGCCTGCATCGTGTGAACAAATTGGTCCTTATTTGTTTTCACTCCCATTAAATGCCTAACCATTGACATGGCTCCATCGGCGCCGATGATGTGCTCGGCTTTTCTAAGCTCCCCTCTTCCTTCAACTTGCACAAATAAAGTGCTTTCAGGAAGTTTAGGGTTTTTTCTGATATCAATTAGTTTTGTGTGGGTTGCAACATGGATGTTCATGAGCCTCGCCCTTCTTAGAAGCATTAGATCAAATTTTTTCCTGTCAACTACGTAAGCAACAGTTTCAGGTCTTTCAACTTTTACCATTGTTCCGTTAGGCGAAAATATTTTTGCGCCTTTTACTTCGTTTTGTAATGAATCTCCTAAATGAAGCCCAAGTTCCACAACCCCTTTTTTTGATATGAGCCCGGAGCAATGTTCTGGCAAACCTACTTTTTCGTGCTCTTCAAGAACGCTAGAATCAAAACCTTCTTCTTTAAGTCGCATGGCGGTGGCAAGACCTGCGGGGCCTGCTCCTATGATTGCGATGCTGTGCATTGTGTTCATGTTTATGACCTAACTTCTAATTAATACTTCCTCCTTCCAGTAGGAAGGAGTAAATTTGTGACTAAAAAAGTGTCACTTCTTTGCCCATTTGGTTTTCTTTTCAGGCGCTGGTCCCTGCGAAAATAATTGCTCAAATATTGTTTTATTTTCTCCAAATCCGCCTTTGCCTGATAGATTTATCTTTGCGAAGAAAACTATCAGAACTGCGGCAAGTGCGAACATTGCCATAACGAAAAGCAACATTCCTGCCGCTATTGCTCCGCCAAGTATTGGTGAAAGCGCCGAATCTGATGTTGTGCCCTCAGGTAATATTACCGGGGGTGCGGCAAATTTGGCTATCAAATTGCCCTGCACTATCATATCTGCTTGTTCTTTTGTTATTTCTCCAACACCATAAGTTACAGTGCCTTTTGCTCCTTTTTCTACAGGTACGACAAACTCAATCACAGGATCTTCTTGGACAACAGTGAATGCTGTTGCGGAGTATATCTGCGATGCCGAAGCAGCCAGTTCTTTTGGTATTACTTCAAGTATTCTTATTTCGTCAGAATTTGTGTCGTTAGTGAAAGTTATCTCGATGTTCGCCTGGTATTTTCCAGACCCAACTTCGAAAACACTTATCTTCCTCTCTATTCCTGAAGACTCAATCAACGCCTTTGCTGCATTTGCGGTTGCAGGAGTAAGTCCAATTGCAGCCAACTGATTTAGCAAATTGTCCGAGTTGTAATCATATGTTTTTGTTCCATCAGGGAACGGAGTTATTGTTGCAACGATTTTTATCTCATCATAAAGGCTTTTTGCTTGGCTTGCTTTCTCATATGCAAGTGTCGCATTAGTTGCCACAGTACTTTCAGCTTCTGAAAGCAACTTATCTGCGTTATCTTTTTTTGTTGTAAGCTCGTCAGCAAATATTAATCCTTTTTCGGAGTAGATGCTCATTATGTCTACAACTTCCTGTTTTTTCGCTTTCGCATCAGCAATTGCTTTTGTGGCTTTTTGCGATATTGAAAGAATATTTTCTATTGTGATATTCATGTCGATTGATTTCTGGTTTCCTGCTTTATCGTAAGCTATCGCCTTTAGTGCGTAACTTCCGTTCTCGTAAAGCATGGTGTTCAAATCATAGTAGTAAAGGTTCCCATTGTTGGTGTCCTTTGTTGTTTGCATGTATGTTCCTTTGAATAATATTTCCACTTTGTCTAGGAATGGTTCAGTTACTATTGCGCCGATTCTTTTCTTTCCGACAAATTTCGTGTTGGTATCATTCCAAGTCAATGTAGGGGCTACATTGTCAATAGTCACAGTTACTGTTCCTGAAGTGATTGTTTCGGTTGTTGTTCCTTCGCACCAAAACTCTATTCTTTCGTAATTTCCTGAAATAACTGTGTGGTTTTCTGAAAGGCTTGTCACGGCATTAGTTGGTCCTCTAAGTGTTTGCGAGTCCACGTCAGGCGAACGGTATCGATACTTTATTCTTGCAGCATCAGCAGTCGCTGAATAGGAACATTCGATTGCTAGTGAATCGCCTGTTTTTACATAGTATGCGATTGATCCTGCTTTCTTTACTGATACTGAAGTAGTCGCTCCGCTAGGAGTGGCCGAAACGTTGCTTGTAGCTGAGCCTTCGTTTCCTGCATTATCTACAGTAGCTACCTTGAATGTGTAAGAAGTTCCGTTTGTGAGTCCGGTTACTGTTAGGGAAGTGCTTGTTGTTGTAGAATAAACAGATCCGTCTTTGTAAACTTTGTACTCTTTGTTTCCTGATAAATTATCTGCGCTTGGAGCGGTCCAAGCTAGAGCAACTTGTCTGTCTCCTGCAGTTGCAGTTAATCCGCTAGGTACTGAAGGGGAATTGTTATCATAAAGAACATTGACGTTCTTTACAGAACTCCAGTTTCCTGCCCTGTCTCTAACTTTAACATAAACGATTTTGTTTCCGTCGGCTGTGTTGCAGTCGTATCCTGTTGAAGTTATGTTGAATGTGCTAAATATCTGCGAGTAAGTTGCAGTGTAATATGTTCCGCTGCTAGCGCAGGAGAAAGCAATTATTCCGCTAGTCATTCCCCAATTAATGTCGCTTGCAGTTGCGTTAAAATCAGGCTCTTCATCATTAGTGTATGAAGATGAATAACTCGAAGTTAGAGTTGAGAAAGTTGGAGTGTTTGTGTCTACAACAAACCAAAATGCGCCGAGAGTTCTATTGCCGGCAACATCATTTAGGTCAACTGTAACGACATGATTTCCATCAGTAAGAGTTCCTGTGCTTATGGGGCTTGTTACTGTTGATCCGTTAAGAGTGTACGCGCTTGAAGCAATACCCGAGTTGTCTACGGGGGTGATTGTTATTGTAAATGAAGTAGTGTTGTAATAGTTTCCATCTGTTACTCCGCTTATTGAGTAGGTTGGAAAGTTGTTGTCAAGAGTTATTGTATCGCTGTCTGAAGTTGTCAGAATTGCATTGTCTTTTACAAAAAGATAGACGGTTTTTGTTCCTGCTGTTGAAGAAAGGGTAAATACTTGGCTAGTGCTTGCGCAAGTGATGTATGTTGCACACACGTTTGAGTCAGAGTTTTCTGAAAAGCACATAGTACAGTTAGCATCAGCTGTTATTGCTGGGTAAAGTGTTGCTGAAGTGCTTGAGATATAGGTCGCATCATTATTAATGTTAAAATCAATTATTGATGAGGCAGCAAAAGCGCTCGTTGCAAAAAAAGCCATTAAAACTAAGATTACTCCTAAAACTCTGAAATTATACATCCTACCAACACCCCTTATTGTTGGATTGATTAGAAAGAAAGTATTTATATATCCTTTTACTTTGCGCTCGAGAAAAGAGTCATTTTTTTGATGCGAGATAGCTTTTGAGGAATTCTAAAAACACTGTTGCGTATGATCCGCGCGCAAGCTCAAAAACCAAAGTTACTTTGTTTCCTGAGATTTTCTTCGCCTTAAACTTTGACGCACCAAAGAAGGTCTTTCTTTCAACTCTTCTTACCCCTAAACTTTTTTCAAATTCTGTTCCTTCAATAGATAGGGATCTAGGGAAGGCCTTTGATGCGCTCATCCTTAGTTTTGCTTTGTTTATTTCAGCGAAAAAGTTGTTAGGACGCTTCTTTTCTGCCAAATCATTGAGTGCAGCGTTAAACCTAATGCTTTGGCATGCTTTGATGAACTCTTTTAGGCTCTTTCTCTCAACATAAAAAAATGCTTTCTCAAAGCAATCAGAATCCTTTGAATGCGCTGCAAGGAAATCAAATAATTCTTCTTTCTTTGTCCCTTTCACGTGCTCGCTTTCCTTAATCGTCTTCCAATCGCCCCAATTATTTATTGTAGTTTTCTTTATTGCACTGCTTCGCTCCGAGTCATAATCGCTCTTCTCTGTCAAAAATATCTTCAGTGCCTTTTCGTAGTTTTTCTCGTTCAATGAGGTGGCAAAATCATTCACTCTCTTATCAAATCTTTGTTCTCCAAAATAATTGCACACAAGCTCGTTCTTTGGCTTGAACTTGGTCAAATTATCCCACTCGCCTTCATCAAGAAATACATCCACTTCAAACGCATTCGCCTTATGCGCACCGACAAAGAGTCTTTCTTTACCCATTCCCTTGAATGTGACAGTCAAATCCTTTTCTTTCCTTTCATCAATCGGATAATTAGAGCAGAACCACTGCTTTGTAGTCGCATTCCTATCCTTGACACCTGAAAAGAAACCTTTCGCTCCAAGCCTCTTCACGAGCTGCTTATGGCTAAGGCCTTTTTTCTCTATCAAATAGTAAAAATACTGGCCGGCGGTTCCAAGAGTAGGGTTATGAAGTTCATTAACAAAAAAGGAAGTTGGGGAAAGGATGTAGTTCATGAAAAACACTGTTTCTTGTCTTCTTGCTTAATTTATATTTGTACTATTGCCTATTAAAAAAGGAGTTGCTCTATGTTTTTTTATGGTTCAAAAGAAAGCTATAATCACCGGGATTACTGGGCAAGACGGCTCATATTTGGCTGAACTCCTTCTTTCAAAAGGTTATGAAGTTTACGGAATCATTAGACGCTCGAGCTCATTTAACACTGGCCGAATTGATCACATTTACAAGGATCCTCACGAAAAACCAAAGCTTCATTTGATTTATGGTGACCTTTCAGATTCTTCGAGTATAGGAAAAGTTGTGAGAGATGTTCAACCAGATGAGTTCTATAACTTGGGTGCACAGAGTCATGTAAGAGTAAGCTTTGACGAACCAGAATACACTTGCGATATTACTGGTTTAGGAGTTCTTCGTTGTCTTGAAGCAATAAGATCATTTTCGCCTCAAACAAAATTTTATCAGGCTTCAAGCTCCGAAATGTTCGGCAAGGTTCAAGAGCCTATACAATCTGAAACTACTCCTTTCTATCCAAGAAGTCCCTACGGGTGCTCAAAAGTATTTGGTTACTGGATAACAAGAAACTATCGCGAAAGTTACAACATATTTGCGTGCAATGGAATACTCTTCAATCACGAATCGCCAAGAAGAGGAGAAACATTTGTTACAAGAAAGATTACAAAAGCGATTGCAAAAATTAAGCTCGGTTTGCAAGACAAATTATATTTAGGAAACCTTGATGCAAAAAGAGATTGGGGTTACGCAAAGGAATATGTTGAAGCAATGTGGCTGATGCTTCAGCAAAAAGAGCCTGAGGATTATGTTGTCGCTACAGGCGAAACTCACAGTGTTAAAGAATTTCTTGAAGAAGCGTTCTCTTACGCAGGTCTTGATTGGAAAAAGTATGTTAAGATTGATCAGCGTTACATGCGCCCTGCAGAAGTTGACTTGCTAATTGGCGATCCTTCAAAAGCCAAGAAAAAAATGGGGTGGGCTCCAAAAACCACTTTCAAACAACTTGTGAAATTAATGGTTGATTCTGATATGGCTGAAGTGGAGCGCGAGGTTAATGGCACAAAAGGAAAAAAATAAATTCAAAGAACGCTCACTTGAAAACAAGCGAATAACTGTCACTGGCGGAGCAGGGTTCTTAGGAAAGCATTTAATTGAAGAGCTCAAACAAAGTGGCGCCAATAATATTTTTGTTCCGACTTATCCTGATTATGACTTGGTTCAGCTAGATTCATGCAAAAAGATAGCAAAAGAATCAGACATTATAATTCACTTGGCTGCAAAGGTTGGCGGAATCGGGGCGAACATGGAAAAGCCCGGCGAATTCTTTTATGACAACCTAATGATGGGTGTTCAGCTCATTGAGCAGGCTAGGTTAGCAAAAATAGAGAAGTTTATTGCAATAGGCACCATTTGCGCGTATCCAAAATTCACTCCAGTTCCATTCAAGGAATCTGATATTTGGAATGGCTACCCCGAGGAAACTAATGCTCCTTATGGGTTAGCAAAGAAAATGCTTCTAGTTCAACTTCAAGCATACAAACAGCAGTACAATTTCAACGGAATCTTTCTGTTGCCAGTGAATATGTATGGCTCGGGTGACAACTTTGATCCAAAATCAAGCCATGTGATTCCAGCGCTCATAAGAAAGATAGCAACCGCTAAGAAAGATAACTTGCCTTCTATTTCGGTTTGGGGTGATGGTTCCGCTTCAAGAGAATTCTTGTATGTAAAGGATGCTGCTCGCGGGATAAGTCTTGCTACTCAGCGTTATGAAAAGACAGATCCCGTAAACCTCGGGTCAGGAATGGAAATATCAATTAAAGATTTAGTTGAGCTCCTTTGCGAAGAGATGAAATACAAAGGCGAAATAGTTTGGGACAAATCAAAGCCAAATGGCCAGCCCAGAAGATGCCTTGATGTATCTTTAGCTGAAAAAGAATTTGGGTTCAAGGCGAAAGTGCCGTTTAAAGAAGGGTTGAAAGAGACGATTGAGTGGTTTGAGAAAAATTGCAAGTATTAATTGTTTAGTTTAAATATCCCTGTGAGGTTTGTTTTTCCAACAAACTTGTATCCTTGATTTTTTAAATAATCATAAATCTTCTTTGATTCTTTTGAATATTCCGGCATTTCCATCATCTCGACAAGAACATAAGTCGGCTTGTATTTTTTCCAGTTGTTTGATTTCAGAACAGTTAGGTCATTACCCTCGGTATCCGTGCTCAAGAAATCAATTTTGGTACCTTTCGGCAAATATTGGTCGAGGATTTTTGACAGAGGCATTGATTTTACCCTACTTGTCTTGATTCCCTTGAAGTCTTTTGCAACACTAGGTAGTATGGTGCTGTATGCATTATCTGGCGCCTCGAAGAATGTAACTTCTCCTTCTTTGTCAGAAACCGCAAGGTTGAGGTTTGTGTCCTGCGGTCTTTTTTTCTCAAACAATCTTATTGCTTCTTTTTGAGGTTCTATGTTTATTCCCCTCCAACCCATAGAGTAGAAAATGAACGTATTTGAGTACCTTGTTGGATGATGTGCGCCTACATCCACATAGAATCCTTTCTTCTTTTCTAAGTAAACTTCTCTGAGAAAAGCATCTTCCCCCGTCTGGGAAAAGAGAATCTTTGCATGCCTTATTTCGGGGAGTAGTTTTAGTTTCTTAAGCGCCTTTCCAATATAATCAATTTCCATGAAGTCGTACCTCTTGCCCGAATTGTAGCTATCAAGAGTATGTTGCATATTTTAATACTTGTGCTTGTTTTATTTATGTGTTCAGTATGGACTTCAAATATTTCAGATCTGTGGTAGTTAGTCAGCTATTTGCTGTTGCAAGAAGGCCTTGGCTTTTTCCGGAATTATTGATGAACAAGAAGGATGATTTTTGGATTAATCACTCCGCAAAAAAGTGGTTTTTGAGTAATGCTAAGGGAAAGCGCGTATTCGAATATGTTTCGGGGTATTCTACGGATTTTCTTGCTGGTGTTTGCAAAGAAATAATAAGCGTTGAGGGTAATCCCTTATGGTTCAAATCTTCGTCAAAGAAAAAGATGAAAAACAAGAAAGTCGTTTTAAGAACAAGCAAAAATGCTTATGTAAACGAGATAGCCAAGCATGGAATGTTTGACCTAGTTTTTGTGGATGCGGAATATAGGTCTGAATGCGCAAAAAAAGCCTGGCAGCATTTGAAGAGGGGGGGCGTGCTTGTGCTTGATGACGCAAATTCCATAGCTCACGCAAAAGCAATTTATGATTCTTTTTCAGGCAAAAAATTCAAGCTCGGCGGCCTTAAGAGTAATACTGGCGGATATTGGGAAACAGGTTTTGTAATAAAGAACTAATTCTTGCGCAGGCAATGTGGAATTATATCATTTCCCAATGCAGATGTAGTTGAATCCAAGTGCCCTCATTTTCTCCGGGTTAAAAATATTTCTGCCATCAAAGAGATTCTTTGATTTCATTAAGGTTGCAGTCTTCTTTAGGTCTGCTTTCAAAAATTCATCCCACTCGGTTGCGATTATCAGGAGGTCTGATCCTAATGCGGCGCTATATGGGTCTCTGCAGTATTCGACGCTGTTTCCAAGAACCTTCTTTGCGTTATCCATCCCTTTCGGGTCGTAAACCCTTAGCTTCGCTTTGCGCCTCAGAAGCTCCGAAGAAATCCTTATTGCGGGAGACTCTCTCACATCATCTGTGTTTGGCTTGAATGAAAGCCCCCAGATTGCTACTGTCTTGCCGTCAAGCTTTCCTACAAGTGCTTCTGCGCGTTTGGCGTTCTTCATGAGTTGCCTCTCGTTAACAAGTTCAATATTCTCGATTATGTCGGCCCTGCAGCCGTTATCCTTAAGCGTCTTCTCAAACGCCCTGATGTCTTTTGGAAAGCAACTCCCCCCATACCCTATTCCTGCTTTAAGAAATTTTGGGCCTATCCTGTCGTCAAGACCCATTCCATATGACACATCGTCTATGTTTGCGCCTGCCTTTTCGCACAGCTCTGAGACCTCGTTGATGAAAGACACCCTCAGCGCAAGCATGCAATTACTCGCGTATTTTATTATTTCGGCTGTCTTGTTATCGGTAAGCAATATCTTCTTGTTCTTGTCAAAGCCTGTTGAATAGAGTTTCGCCATTTTTTCACCGACTTCTTGAGAGTCGCTGCCTATTACTACCCTTTCTGTCTCAAAGTCCCTTATGGCGCTTCCCTCCGCCAGAAACTCAGGGTTTGATACGACCCAAAATGGAAATTCTACTTTCCTCTTTCTAAGCTCTTCTGCAATGGTTTTTTTGACTATGTTCGCGGTTCCGACAGGAACTGTGCTCTTGTTTACAATTATCTTTTCTGAGTTCATTTCTGCGCCAATTCTTTTTGCAGTATTTAATATCTGCGACAGATCAGCTGAGCCATCGTTTCCTTGCGGAGTGCCTACTGCAATGAATATTATTTCTGATTCGCTGACTGCTTTTTTGTAATTAGTAGTGAATGTTATCGATTTATTATCAAGGCTTTCCTTTAGGAGTTCCTCAACTCCTGGCTCGTATATCGGGCTTTCAGCATTGTTTAGCTTTGCTATTTTTTTCTCATCAAGATCCAGGCAAATAACTTTGTTTCCTTTTTTAGCTAGACAAACTCCAGTTATAAGTCCGACATAGCCTGTTCCGATTACTGTTATCTTCATGTTAAGTAGTTCATTCTTTTCTTTCTTTTAAGCATTCTAGTACAAGAATGAATTTGTGTTGAGGGTTCATTTTTTTAGGGGTGCTTTTGTAACATAACCAATTTAAATACCGCCTTGCTATCTTATTTGTTAGGTTATTTTTATTGGGTGTTAGGGAAAGTGCATTTTATGGATAGGATGAAGATAAGTGATACTCCTTTTGATTCGAACGCATCTGACCAGGTGCTAAAGTTTCTTCTTTCTCACAGAATAATAAACAAAAAAGGAAACTTGAAGGACTTTGTCGTAAGGCAGATGGCGGGCAAAGATGTTTTGGATATTGGCGCTTGTGAGCATGACTTGGAGCATATGAATGAAAGGTCCGATTGGCTGCATGGAAAGATATGCGCTGTTGCAAAGTCTTGTAAGGGTGTTGACATACTCCCCAAGCTCGTGGATAAGCTGAATGCGGAAGGCTACGATTTTGTATTGACTGATGCCACTTCAGATACTTATTTGGGTAAGAAATTTGACGTAGTGAACATTGGTGATGTTATAGAACATGTGGATGACCCTGTTCGGTTGCTGAAGTTTGCCAAGCGCCATTTGAAGAAGGGTGGTGAAATATTTGTTGCTACGCCAAATCCATTTTTCATCAAAACAATAATGCTTTTGTTTACCCAAGGGACTGTTGTGGCGAATCTTGAGCATGTGTCCTGGGTAACGCCTTCGTTAGCGCTTGAAATATCAAGGCGTGCAGGCGTAAAATTAGACAGATACTATGTTTCTCACCCCAATTCCCCTCTAAAGAAATATTTGCTTTGGTTCCTTCCAATGGAACTTAAAGGAGCAGTATTTTTGTATGTTTTTAAGTGAAACTCAAAAAAATAATTTGCCGTGGTGACGGTATGACTGATTTATATAGTAAGCTTAAACAAAAAGTTGTAGGTAGGCCCTATGTGAAAAAAGTGATAAAGAACATTGGCTGGCTTTCGTTTGATAGGATATTTCAGATAGTTGTGTCTCTGTTTGTGGGCGTATGGATAGCGCGCTATTTGGGGCCGTCAGATTTCGGACTAATGAGTTTTGTAATCGCTATCGGGGCTATATTAAGTCCGTTTATAGGTCTTGGAATCTCTAATCTGCTAATAAGGGAGATAATCAGCCACCCTAAACTGAAATATTCCCTTATTGGGACGACATTTTGGGTTAATTTGCTTACAAGTCTGCTTGCAGCATTAGTAATGAACCTGTCTGTTTGGATAATCAAACCCGGAAACATTGAAGTATCCTTAGTGATGCTTGTTCACTCTGTCGGCTATGTGGTATCTTCTTTGGGCATTCTGAGCTGTTGGTTTGAGGCTAAGGTAGAATCAAGAAAAGTGGTGGTCTCCAGAAACGTCGCATTATTCCTCTCAAGCGTTGTGAGAGTATGGCTCCTTGTTGCTGGCTTTCCAGTCCTTTTTTTTGTTGCGGCTAGTGTATTCGAGATATTGTTTAATTCAACCCTATTAGTCTATTATTATGTAAAGGAAAAACAAGATATTCTAAAGTGGAAGTTCAGTTTTGGTTTAGCAAAGAAACTGTTCTATTCGAGCTGGCCTTTGATGCTTTCAGGAGCAATGGTCCTAGTGTATCTTAGAATAGACCAAGTTATGATTGGAATGATGCTTGATGAAACGCAGGTCGGGATATATTCTGTTGCGATAAAGATTGCGGAGCTTTTTGTGTTCATTCCGGGGGCGATATGTATCTCTCTGTTTCCTGCTCTGATGCTGGCAAAAAAAGAATCGTTGGAACGGTATTCATCTAGGCTTCAACGATTTTTTGATTTGATGACTTGGCTTCCAATGTCATATATAATTCCCGTGTCGTTGTTCTCAAGTTTCATAGTCGTGTTCCTTTATGGCGCCGAATATGCCGCTGCCGGGCCGGTGCTTATGGTTTCGGTTTGGAGCGCGCTAGGTGTATCAATAAAGTTTGCCCTTGAAAGATATCTAATAATAGAGAATAAAACAAGAATAATGTTCTTTAATGCGTTGGCGGGGGCAGTTACAAATATCTGCCTAAATCTTGTATTGATACCTTCTTTTGGAATAATGGGGGCATCATTTGCTACGTTAATTTCCTACGTCGCTTCAGCTTATTTGTCACTACTGGTGTTCCCAAAGACGAGGCCGGTTTTTTTCATGTTGTTGAAATCTTTCTGGCTTCCAAGAATAGTATCAGGTCTGTTTCGTCAGATAAAATAGTTATGGCCAATCGTTGGGTCGGCCGCCTTGGATGTATCTTATCCTAAGGGATCCTTGTAATGAATAGTGGAAATTATGCCTGTACCCGAAATCCGTTTTCTCAATTATCACAGGATCAAAGAGCCCTAGCAGCATCGCTTGTATAGTCGCATCATCCCATTTTAGTTTCAGGATGCCATCCATCTTCTCTATCTCATTAAGATACTTTCTAACATCTTTTCTTTTCCAAAAGTCAAGCTTTGCCATGTGGAAATTCGTGTACGGACACAACCCGTTGTAGTTGCCGTTTTTGTCAAGCAAGCCAAGTTGCTTGAATCTGTCAAGCGATATGCTGTTATCTTTTGCGAATTTTTTGGTGAACTTCCAAAGTGACTCTATCTCTACAGGATCTCTGAATATGCTTCGGTACATATAATCAAAATTGTTTTTCTCAATTAGTTTTTCCGCTTCCCATTTCTTCGGCTCAATGAAAAATGAGTCGTGGTCTAGCCGGATATAATAGTCATATGGCGCAAGCTGCTTGCTTGACTGCATGACACCGCAGAAGAATCGGCACATCATCTGGTATCCTGCAGGTCTGCCGCTTTTGGCTCCGGATTCTTTCAGCCACTGATTAAGGTTTCTTCTCCTTTTGTACAAGTCAAAATCCACCTTTGCAAAAGTAATTTTTTTATCTTCCACTGCCCCTCTTATCTTTGCAAAGTCATCCTTTGTATAATCTTCATGGAAAATTATCACCGGATATTCTGGCAGGAATTTTCTTGCCGACTTAAGGCTCTCCGTGAACACATCAAGTTTTGAAATGCCCTCTTTTTTCATGGCTGATCCAGTGTGAGTCTCTTTTCTGGGGGATACTAGATAAACAATGCAAATTTTCGGTTTTTTTCCTTTTGGCCAAATGGATTTAGATTTTCCCCCAATTTTTGTGCCAAGAAAACCCGCTTCTGTTGCAATCCTAAGTATTGGTGCGCATAATTTCAATGCAATTTCTGCAGGGCTCTTGTTGAGAATCTTCATGCTAATCGCTTGAATTTATTATAATCCTTGCATTTATAACGATTGCTGGTTCAAAAGTGTGCGGCAAGTTTCTAATGTGCTCAAACTTGTACTATAAGCTATTTAAATGCAAAAATCCTTTCTTATGTATGGGTAAGATTCCTATAGTCATCTTGCATAAGAGCGATAGCTTTTATCTCAATTATTGTATTGCTAGCATAAAAAAGTACAATCCCGGCGGAAAGATTTTCCTTCTTTGCGAGGGCACGAAGGAAAACTTCGACTTGGTGGATAAGCTTCCAATTTCAAATTTTAACAGATACTCGGGTAAACTGAGGAAGATATACGTCCACAAGAACACCTCAAACCCGTTGATTGAACTCTTTTGTATAGAACGCTGGCTCATCCTAAAGGACTTTATGGAGAAGCGCAAATTCAAGCGCATTTTCACGATGGATTCCGATGTCCTGCTTTTTGAAGACATTAACAAAGACTCTAAGAACTATTCGCGTTTTGATGTCATCCTCGCGAAGGGTGCAAGTGCCGGTCTTACATTTATCAATAACAAGAAAGTCCTTGACAAATATTGTGAAATAGTTTTAGATTTCTACCGTCATAAGGTGGGAAAGGTCGAGTATGAATCAAATAATACTATTACTGATATGAGCTTTTGGAAAGAGTTGAAGCGAAGGGAAGTCTTGAATATCGGTGAATTGACTGATGCGTTGGCAGGCGCGGTTTATGATGCTGGACTACTCATAGAGCAAAACGGCATAATGATGGACAATGGGATGAAGAGGATTCTCTTCAAAGACTCTCTGCCTTATGGGGAGACAAAAGGGAGTACAATAAGGTTGAAATGTCTTCATTGCCAGGGGCCGACAAAATTTTATATGAAACACTTTTCAAAAGGGCGTCTGACCCTAATCAACAAGTTGAATGTGAAGCTCATGATGACGTTTAGAGACAGGCTCAGTCCGCTCATGCCTGTGGGCTTGAGGGATTTTTTTAAGAAGCTTCTAAAGAGGTTGAAATTCTAATGCTTTCATACTGCTACAAAGACAGTGCGTATTTCTCGGCGGAATCTCTACGGGTGGTGAAAAGATTATGATTGGCGCAGACAGTTTAATTTCAGTAAAAAGGATTGTTTGGAACACGCCTCCTTTTAGGGTGCTTTTCGGCAGATTCCCTTCTGGACAAGCGAGCATAAACAAAGTGATTTCATCTGAACCTGGCGTGGCAAAAGTAATAAAGAGGTTCACTGGGGGAAAGTTGCGCCGCAAGCTTCCTCTTACGATAGAGCCGAGCATACATCAAAAGTTTCATGACCTTTTGGACTTTTCTTACGAGCCAAGCTTTGTGTTGCAAATAAAAAAAGGCAGGTGCCTCTTTAAGGAATGCTTCGTCGTCACGCCTGCAGGCAATCTTATTGACGAAATAAATCCTTTACTTGGAAGGCGAAATAGTAGGGCATTCTACAGGCTATCGGTGCCGCACGAGAAATCGGTAAAAGGCAAGGTCGCTGTCCTTCCTGATACTGACAACTATTACCACTGGCTTTTTGAGACACTGCCGCGAACAATGTTGATTCAAAAATCAGGCATCAAACCCCAGCTTTATGTGACAGGAGCAGATAGGAAGTTCAAGAAAGAGACACTCTTGCAAGTTGGGGTTCCTAAAAAACTCATCATCGCATCGTCGGATTCTTTGAACCTCGTTGCCGAGGAGCTTATCGCCCCGTCGATGCCGATACATACGGGCAATCCTACTTCGGAAGTAGTTGATTTTTTGCGGATAAAACTTTCCTCGAGGCCGAGCAAAGAAAAGAAAATCAAATATGAGAAAATATATGTTATGAGAGGGTCAGTGCTGCAGAGACGCGTATCAAACGAGAGTGACGTGATTAAGTTCCTCTCAAACCTGGGCTTCACGCCTGTTTCGCTTGAAGGTCTGTCCGTAACGGAGCAGTCGGAGCTATTCGCTTCTGCAAAAGTTGTGGTTGCATTCCATGGTGCAGCTCTAGCCAACCTTGTGTTTTGCAATAAGGGCACGAAAGTCATTGAATTCTTTCATCCTGATTATGTAAATGTGTGCTATTGGGCGCTCTCTAATATTGTTGGTATTGATTATTGTTACTTTATGGCGGATCCTGAAAGGCGTATTATTAATACGAATGACGCATCAGTGGATATCGCGAAACTGGAATCCGCGTTTAGGCTACTAGGGTGTTGACAGATGAAACTTGCTCCTATATTGCTTTTCATTTATAATCGACCGGATCATGCGGCAAGGACTATTGAAGCGCTCAAGAAAAATATTCTTGCCAAACAGTCGGACCTTATAATATTCTCCGATGCACCAAAGGATGAAAAAGCATCAAATGGGGTTGCAGCCGTTAGAAAATATGCTCGCACAGTTTCTGGATTCAAGTCGATCAAGATAATAGAGCGCAAATCAAATTATGGGCTCGCAAAATCGATTATTGATGGAGTTACGAAAATCGTAAATAGCCACGGGAGAGTTATTGTCGTAGAGGATGATCTTGTGACCTCAAAGTATTTTCTGCAGTACATGAATGATGCTTTAAATAAGTATGTGTCAAATAACGACGTTGCGAGCATTTCGGCTTACTCATACCCTGCGCCGGGTCTTCCTGAAACTTTCTTTATCAAAGGTGCGGATTGTTGGGGTTGGGCCACATGGAAAAGGGCCTGGAAGTACTTTGAAAAGGATGGAAAGAAGCTCCTTAAGCGTCTTGAAGAGAAGAAGCTCACGAACGAATTCGATTTCTGGGGAACATACCCTTATACCAAAATGCTCAGGCAGCAGATTCAGGGAAAGAACAGCTCTTGGGCAATAAGGTGGTATGCATCTGCATTCCTTGCTGGTATGCTCACGCTCTATCCTGGAAAATCGCTTGTCACTAACATTGGTACGGCTTCAGGCGGCACTCACAGCGGGCGCATCAACAAGTATTTCGGTAAAGTGTCGGATTCGCATGTAGATCTGAAACAAATTTCTGTGACTGAGGATATGCAAGCAAAGAAGCTGTTTTCACTTTTCTTTTTGTACAACCAATCAATAATTGGTAGGATATTATTTGATGTAGTATACGCCATAAAAGGGATTCTCAGATGAGCCTTAATCTTAAGCCAGTGATACTCTTGATTCCAAGACCCATTCTTAGCGCGTACCGCAGGCACTTCTCAAAATCCACTAAATGGGTGGGAAATTACATGTCATGGGACGAAGCGTTGAAACACTCAAAGGGTTATGATTCGGGAGAGATATTGTCGAAAGTAATCTCTGCGATGCACAAGGTGAAAAAAGGCGAGGCTGCGTTTGAGAGGGATTCTGTTGTTTTCCATTTCCCCGAATATGATTGGGATTTGCTTTCAGTTATCTTCGCCGTCGCAGAAAATTCAAAGAAAGTCGTTGTCCTTGATTTTGGCGGTGCTTTGGGAAATCTCTATTATAAGAATAAGCATTTTTTGAAACAGATAAAGGGTCTATTTTGGGGTGTTGTGGAACAGCCTGAATTTGTCAAAGCTGGAAAAAAAGAATTCGAATCCAAGTCACTGAAATTTTATGACTCAATCGGCGACTTTTCTGCCGGACACAAGCCTTCGGTGGCTGTTTTTTCAAGTGTATTGCAGTATATCGAAGACCCTTTTGCAGTTCTTAGAACCACAATGAACCTCGCGCCCCAGTTCATGATAATATCGCGGACGCCGATGATAAAGGGCAAAAGCAGGATTTGCGTGCAAAAAGTAAATCCTAAGATATACGACTCAAGCTACCCCTGCCGCATATTCGACGAAGATGAACTTTATAATCTCATTTCCAAGAAATATTTGCTAATGTCTGAGGAAGTGTCGAACGATTATTATGGTGGGGATTTTGTGTTCAAGACACTTATCTTTAAGAGGAAATGATATGTTTGGAATGATTCGCAGAGTAGCTGCAAAGAACAGGTATGATCCTGGTTTCGCAGGAATTTTCCTCAATCCGTTTTATCTCGCAAGGAAAGGGCTTTATTTGAACATTTTCAAACTTTCGCCCAGGCTTAAAGGTAAGCTACTTGATGTTGGCTGCGGAGAAAGACCCTATGAATCCCTTTTCAAAGGCTCAAAATATGTCGGCTTGGAATATGAGAACACTGAGAACAGGGCTGCCAAAAAGGCAGATTGTTTTTATAACGGCAAGAAATTTCCTTTTAAGTCAGCAAGTTTTGATTCTGTCCTTTGCAACCAGGTGTTGGAGCATGTTTTTTGGCCAGATGAATTTGTCTCTGAGATTTGGGAGGTTCTAAAACCTCAAGGAGTGCTTCTGATAACCGTCCCCTTTGTTTGGGATGAGCATGAACAGCCGGTTGATTATGCAAGGTATTCTTCCTATGGCCTAGTAGATCTTTTAAAAAGAAACGGCTTTGCAATAATTGAGCAGCACAAGTCAGTGCAAGGTTTACCTGCAATATTTCAACTGTTAAATGCGTACATTTTCAAGCTTGTATCTTGGAATCCTTTTTTGAAATACTTTGCTATGATATTTGTGATGAGTATTATAACCTTGTTAGGGGTTATATCGGGAATTCTTCCTAAAGGCAGGGACTTATACCTTGACAATGTAATTCTTGCCAGAAAGGTGTCTAAATGAGGGTCTTTTGTACGCTCTTTGATTCATATTACGCCGACAGAGGATTATTGCTGTATGAATCCATTAAGGAGAATTGCAAGAATTTTAGACTGTATATATTTGCGTTCGACGACCTTGTCTATTCTACGTTCTTAAAGATGAAGCTCAAAGGGGTTACTGTAGTGCCGCTTAAGGATTTCGAAGATAAGCAATTGCTTTCGGCGAAAAAGTCGAGATCAAAAGTTGAATACATGTGGACCTGTTCATCATCAACGATTCTTTATGTTCTTGAAAAGTTTAAGGAAAAGGAATGCACATATCTCGATGCAGATACATTTTTTTATTCTGATCCTTCAAAGCTTGTTTCTGAGATGGGCAAATCCTCAATACTACTTACAACACATAATTACGCGTCACAGTATGATCAATCCGCCGTTAGTGGTAAGTACTGTGTTCAGTTTATGACATTCAAAAACGAGGTCAAGGGCATGAAAGCTTTAAGGTGGTGGAGAAACGCTTGCCTTGACTGGTGCTTCGCAAAGCCCGAAGAGGGGAAGTTTGGTGACCAGAAATATCTTGACGACTGGACTGAAAGATTTGAGGGAGTTTATGTGTCGCAAAATATTGGGGCAGGGGTTGCGCCATGGAATATGCAAAAGTTTGAGGCGATTGGCGACAACGAAATAGTCGAGCCCACAACAGGAAAGAAAACAAAAATAGTGTTCTTCCATTTTCATGCTTTGAAGATACAAGGTAGTAATGCAAACCTTTGCCCTTATAGGCTTCCTAAATCATTCAAATCCTTCATTTACTTGCCCTATCTAAAGCAGGTGCTTGCGGCAAGAAAGAGGCTAAATATGGTGGATTCGAGGTTTTTCGGGGAAAACTTTGTACCAAAAATGACCTTAAAGACACTAATCATAGATTTGATTAGGTATGCAAAGGGAGAGCTCAATATTATTGATATTGGTAAACTAAAGGTGTGATTGATGGCTGAAATAATATTTGTCAAGACGTTTGCGGACAAGGACGGCAAGCTTACTGTGATTGACAAGGTGTTGCCTTTTGAGATAAAGAGGGTATTTTATATTCATGATGTAAAAGGGCTGCGCGGAGGGCATAGACACAAGAAGACGATGATGGCTCTAATCAGCGTGAGTGGTAGTTGCGAGATCTTTGTCAACGATGGCTCGTCAAAAAAGACTTTCTTGCTTGATTCGCTTGAAAAAGTTCTTCTCCTCAATCCGAAGGATTGGCACACAATGCAGAAGTTTTCAAAGGGCGCTGTGCTGATGGTGCTTGCGTCCACTCACTATGATAAGGACGATTACATTGATGAGGGATATGATGATTGAATACGAAAATTTAAGGAAATCAAACGCCCCGTTTTTCGATGATTATAGGAAAGCGTTCGCATCATTTCTTGAAAGTGAAAGATACGTTCTCGGGCAGTCAGTGCAGGACTTTGAGAAGCAGTTTGCTGCTTATTGCGGAGTTAAACATTGTGTCGGAGTGGCTTCTGGACTTGACGCACTTACCCTATCTCTCAAGGCGCTCAATCTGAAAGAGAATTCAGAAGTGCTTGTGCCCTCAAACACCTACATTGCTTCAATAATATCCATCTTGCAAGCAGGTCTTAAGCCCGTTCTTGTTGAGCCGGACATTAAGACATACAATATTGATCCTTGTCTTATAGAAAAGAAGATTACTAAAAAAACATCTGCAATAATGCCTGTACATCTCTACGGCAAACTTTGCGACATGGAACAAATAATGGAATTAGCCAAAAAACATTCTCTTGCAGTTGTAGAAGATTGTGCACAGGCTCACGGCGCAATGCAAGGAAAAAAAAGAGCCGGTTCTTTTGGAACCATTAACGCATTTAGCTTTTATCCAACAAAGAACCTTGGTGCGCTTGGAGAAGCAGGCGCTATAATGACAAACGATGATGTTTTGGCTGAGAAAGCAAGGATGCTTAGAAATTATGGCTCGAAGGTAAAGTACTACAACGAGCTTGTTGGATATAATTCGAGGCTTGATGAATTGCAGGCTGCGTTCCTATTGCAGAAGCTGAAAAAGCTTGATGATATAAATGCGCACAAGAGGATGCTTGCAAAAATTTATCTTGAAAAGCTTTCTAATGATTATGCTAAACCGATTGTCGAACAAGGATTCTTTGATGTTTACCACATATTCAATATCAGACACAAGAACAGAGATGAGTTGAGGGCGCACATGCTCCAAGATGGCGTGAAGACTGAGGTTCATTATCCTGTTTCACCAAACAAGCAGGTCGCTATGAAGGGGATAATAGATAAGTGCAAGTGCCCTATATCTGAAGAGATTCATGCAACCACTCTGAGTATACCTATATCGTACTTCCACAAAAAGGAAGATATAATGAAAGTTATTGAATCTGCTAACAGGTTTTTGGGGTGAAATGGTATGAAGGGAATAATACTTGCCGGCGGTGCCGGAACGAGGCTTTATCCTATAACAAAGGTATGCTGCAAACAGTTAATACCGGTTTACGATAAGCCGATGATATACTATCCTCTTTCGGTGCTTATGCTTGCGGGCATAAAGGATGTGCTAATAATATCCACTCCTAAGGATACGCCTCAATTCGAAAACTTACTTGGGGATGGTTCGTCCCTTGGGATGAAGTTGACTTATGCTGTTCAAAATGAACCTAAAGGAATTCCTCAGGCTTTTACTATTGGGGAAAAATTCATTGGCAAAGACTCAGTTTGTCTCATACTTGGGGACAACATATTCTGCGGCGAGGGCTTTGTGCAAACTCTATCTAAAGCGGTGAAATCTACTAATGGTGCAACCGTATTTGCATATTCTGTACCGGATCCGCAAAGATTTGGTGTTGTGGAAATTGATGCCAAAGGCGCTCCCGTGGCACTTGTTGAGAAGCCCAAGGAGCCGAAATCCAATTATGCTGTCACAGGGCTTTATTTCTATGATAATGATGTTGTGACAATAGCGCACAATCTCAAGCCTTCTCCTCGCGGTGAGACCGAGATAACGGACATCAATAAGGAATATCTCAAGCGCGGAAAGCTTAAAGTCGAAATACTTGGAAGGGGCTTTGCATGGCTTGACACGGGCACCCCAGCATCGTTGATGGAAGCCTCAAACTATATTGAAATTCTCGAGAGACGTCAGGGTCTTAAGATAGCGTGTCTTGAGGAGATAGCTTACATGAAAAGGTTCATAACAAAAGAGCAGCTTACAAAACTTGCAGATTTGATGAAGAACAGCGAGTATGGAAAATATCTGCTTAGAATAGCAAAGGAGGCTTGAATATGAAACTGTTGGTAACCGGCGGAATGGGGTTCATCGGATCGAATTTTGTTAGGCTTGCACTTGAAACTACTGACTATGAAATAGTGAATCTTGACAAACTTACCTATGCTGCAAATCCAGCAAGCCTTAATGACATTAAGGTAAATAAAAGATACAAGCTTGTGAAAGGGGACATCTGCGATAGGAGTGTAGTAAAGAAAGCTATGGAAGGCGTTGATGTGGTACTCAATTTTGCTGCAGAGAGCCATGTGGACAGAAGTTTAAACGATCTCAACCCATTCATTGAGTCCAACATAAAAGGGACAACGACATTACTTGACGCAGCCCTAAATTCAAAGGCTTCATTGTTCATTCAAATCTCAACTGATGAAGTATACGGCCAGATAATGTCTGGATCGTTTACTGAGAAAGATTTGCTTCACCCAAGAAATCCTTATAGCGCTTCAAAGGCTTCTGCTGAAATGTTTGTTAATGCATTCAAAGAGACTTATGGTCTGCCGACGATGATAACACGTTCGTCGAACAACTACGGCCCATATCAATTTCCTGAAAAGGTGCTTCCTTTGTTTATAACAAACCTAATAGAAAACAAGAAAGTTCCTCTTTATGGGGAAGGAAAGCAAGTGAGGGAGTGGACCCATGTTGAGGATAATTGTCGAGGTATACTTACTGCAATAAAGAAAGGAAAGAAAGGTGAAATATACAACATCGCTTCTGGCGAGGAGCTTACAAATCTTGAGATGACTAAAAGAGTGCTTAAGGAATTTGGTAAAGGCGAAGAGATGATACAGCGCGTCGAGGATAGAAAAGGCCATGATTTTAGGTACTCACTTGATGGCTCGAAGCTTCGCGAGCTTGGATGGAAGCCAAAATACTGCTTTGAGGAAGGATTGAAGAAGACAATAGACTGGTACAAACAAAACGAGACTTGGTGGAAATCTCTGAAAAAATAAAGGTGTTTATTTGAAAGTATCAATAGTTACCGTCTGCTTCAACGCAGCTTCAACGATTGAAGAAACAATCAAATCAGTTCTTTCTCAGGACTGTCCTAATATAGAATATTTGATAAAAGACGGTGGATCAAAGGATTCTACATTGAAAATAGTTAAAAAATATGGAAAGCGAATTGATGTTGTTATCGAAGGGAAGGATGCTGGCCTTTATGATGCAATGAACATCGCTGTAAAGAAGGCTTCTGGCGATGTTGTGTTTTTTCTAAATGCAGATGATGTTTTTTACAGCAAACATGTGGTTTCAGACGCTGTCAAAGCATTTGAGAAAGGAATTGATTTTGTTTATGGTGACGTGAATTTTTATTATCCTGAAGAAAAAATATCTAAGCGAATAACAAGGATTGCGTCAATGGCTGAAATAAAAAAAGGCAGTATGCCTCCCCACCAAGCCACTTTCGTTAGAAGAAAGCTTCTTCTTGAGAATCTTTTTGATAATTCATATCGTTCTTCGGCGGATTTTGATTGGTTTTGCAGAATAATTAAGAAAGGCGCTGTTGGTAAGAAAATTGACAGGATTATTGCAACCGTTCAGATTGGCGGTGTTAGTTCGGGGTCAGTATCTTATAGAGAAACCGAGGCAGTAATAAAGAAACATTTTGGATTTGTTCCATTTGCCGTGCTCTTTGTCAAACATAGGGTTTTTGGATTGCTGAAAAAAATATTTTCAATTCTTGGGCTTAAGGTTCACAAGGGCTAGCGTATAAGGCTCTTGATTTCTTTTAAAAGTGCCTCGTTTTGATTGCCTCTTTTTATTGCCTTGGCTTTTTTTAATGCAGGAACAATTTCAGATTCATTTGTGAGATATGTCGCGTCAAATTCTTTATGCAAATATTTGCAAAGCTCCAGCTGGTGGTCGTCTATCGCTTCCTTGTATTTTGAAAGCCTCGGCACCAAAATGAAGGGCTTCTTGCTTGACATTATGTCAATCACCGTACCCACTCCCGCATGGCTGATTATGACATCGGCTTGCTTCATTTTTGAAATATTCTCTGAGTAATCCAAAAAAGGTTTGTATTTGCAGTTCTTCGGCAAATAAGTGCTTTCCCCTGTTTGAGCAAATATCTCGTGCTTCCCTTCTTTGGCGACCTTGTCAATCTCTTTGATGAGCCTGTCGAACGGGAACATGCTTCCGACCGTGACAAAGATTTTCATTAGAACACGCTCCCGATGTATTTTGCTTTTGGGAACCATTTTTTCCCTTGTGGCCATTGAACATAAAAGTCCTTGACATAAGGATAGACGAGTTTGCCGCAAAGACTTGGGGAACTTATTCTCGCAAAGCTTTCGATGTAAACGACTCTTTTCCCCAGTATAACCCCGAGTATTATTGCGGGAAAGGCGCTTTCGGCACCGGTTGAGATGATAGTTGAGGGGTTTTCTCTTAGAAATATGCCTGAGGTCTGAAGAAATCCATAAGCGAGCCTTAAAGGATTCCTTCTTGCCGGCATTATATAATACATTTTCTCGGTTCGTGCAAGAGCTTTTGCATTTACCCTTTCATCACTAATAAAGAAATGTTTCTTTCCAGCCCAAGATTCTTTGAGCTGGAGAGCTTCATTGAGGTGTCCGCCTGCGCTTGCTGCAATGCAGATGTTTTCTTTTACCATAAATATCACTGCTTCCTTGATTTTTGTTGTAGTATCTTTTCAAGTTGGGTAATTATTCTTTTTTTTCCGCACCACTTGTTCGGTCTGTTTTTGTTGAACCATGGTTTGTTTAGAGTTTTTTCATATTTTTTTGTATTTGTATCAAGATCGATTACTTTGTCGGCCATTTTCCTAAAATCATTATAATCATAGTAATTTACAAAGCTCTTTGTATTGAAGTCCCTTTGTATCTCAGGATTTCCCCAATACAAAGGAATACTGTTAGCAAGCATTGGGTGGTATATTTTTTCAGTGGTGTACCCCTCGCCTTCTGAATTTTCAAAAGCAATCGTAAACTTGTAATTTCTAAGGAAATCTATTTTGTCTTCTTTCCAATTCTGCGAGTGCCTTGAGATGAGCGAGGAAATAGGGTATTTGCCAGCCATAGATTCAATAATCTGTATTGGTTTGGTTAAAAGATAAAGGTTCTTTGGCACAATTGGGGGGCAATTGTTTTGTGATTTTCCTGGTGCGTCTATTTTTTTGTATTTTGAGAGTTCTTTGAAAAAAAGAACCCTTTCTTTTGCATCTTTTGAGTAAGTGTAATTGCAAAACTTTCTATCGCTTTTTAGGGCTTCATTCACTTTTGATTTTGTTTTTACCAGATCATTTCCTGCGCCATAATATGCGTAAAGCGGCACTCGCATATATTTTGGATTCTTTATTTTATCTTCATAATCAAATCCAAAAGCCCAATCAGTATTTTTCATGTTTATTTTGATATTTTCTCCTGTGCAAAATATCTTTGTGAAGTTTCCGGTGATTTTTTCCATTTTGTGAGTGTTCTTTCCGTCAGCGAATGAGGAATAAAAGACAAAATCCGGGTTTTCGCTTTCTTCTAAATCAAAATTTTCGGTTAATAAGCGTTTGTAAAGATTGTCGCTATCTTTTGCTTCCCTCCAGAAATTCTTGAAGGCAACTTTTGCTTTAGGCATAAGAAAAACCTTTGTTTAAATCTTTAAGAAGAAAATTGCTAGCGTTATGATGCATATTGATAACTGAAAAATACTTATTATTATGGTTACTTGGGGTTCTGTTAGATTATTTTTTCCCATTCTGAGAACAAGGTGGGTCAATGACCCCCCTTTAGGATTGTAGCTTAGCTTTCCACTCTTTTGGGGCAAACCGAAGCATTCGCTTTGGAATTTATGCTTTGCTTTGATTATGAATTCGATGAAGTATAATGAAATTAAAATTACGCCTGCTATTTCCATATTTCCAATTATGCTCATTACAGCAATATTTGCTCCAACCATTAGAGTTAGCGAATCTCCTCCGAATATTTTTGCGGGAAACCAGTTGAACCGTAAGAAAGCTATTAAGGCTCCAATCATTGCAAGACCTAATATTGCTGCAGTCATGTTTCCTGTAATTAGTGCAATTATTGTGAGCGTTGCTGTTATGAGTATCCCTTGCGTTGCTTCAAGTCCATTAAATCCCGCAAGCATGTTAAATGCATTGCTTGCGCCGGTTATGCCTAAAGGAATTATTACTAACGGAAAAATTATCCCGAGATTTACGAGTCCTACAAATGGTAAAGTCATTGTTGTGTCCCCGGCGCTTATTGCCATCAATGGAAGCGCTGCAAGGATTGGGAAAAGTGCATGTTGCCATTGTCTTATTCCTTTTTTCCATCCTATTATGTCATCAATGAATCCGACAAACGCAATCATCGCGATTGTGGCGAATCCTGCAAAGAGAAGGGTGAAATCAAGTGAAAATGATTGAAGGTAGGTGCTGAGGAACATCGAGGAAAATATTCCGAGCGCAAATCCCAAAAAAACTACTACTCCTCCAAGTTCGGCAATCGCTGGCTTTGAGTATTTGTTCATGTCTTTGCCCACAAAATCTTGTTTGTGCATTCTTCTTATGAAAGGAGGCATTATCAAAAGGACGGCAATAGCAGCTATCGCTGCTGATATGTAGTATAGCATATATATTAGTAGATTTTTCTTATTTTTAAAAGGGTTGGTACGATTTTGGCCTTATTTGAGAATCTTGAATATCTTCATTCCTTTTGCCGCAAATACTTCTTCGTAGAAGCCGTTTGTGTCAGCGCTGTGGAACCATACCTTTGCGAGATTTGAGTTGTTTATTGCAGTGTTCAATAAGTAAACTTCATCTGTCGTGTGGTAGTAGTATAATGGTGATTGTCCATTGTAGAAGTCATCCGGCGTGGATTTCCATTCGGTTGACAGCGAGTTGAATTGTTCGAAGGATATTTGCGATCCATCGCACATCTTTGAGGTTCCTGTATCGTAGCAGCTGAGTATCCTGTATGTCCCTTCATAGTACTTTTGAACGGCCTTGTAATCAACTTTATCCTGAACATAGAACTCATAAGTCGGCATCGCCAAAAACATGTCTTCTTCGAGTATTATGTAATCTGCCCCAATTTCATCTTTCGCAACGCTGTATGCTTTATTAACGTCATTTAATGTTACAAATTCAGCCATTGCTTGATTCGCTCTGGGCGAGTAATTTCTGTTATCGGTTGAAAAATATCTTTCGGTAACATACGAAAACATGTGTCCATTGTTCCACCAGTTGAAAAACTTTGCATCTGCCGGTGTGCTAGATTTGATCCAATCCATTGTTTGTATGAGTGCTGGATCAGAGTTTGCAAAAGGAGTATAATCTGGCATGAATATTGCTGCTGATCCGACTCCAAGAACCATTAAGAAAAATAATGCTACAACTGTTGTTTTTGTCTCGATCCCCTTGCCTAAATCAAATCTTTTTATCATTTCAAATGCAAGGTATGCAAATATTGCTGCGCCAGCAACTAATCCTAATCCAAAAACAAAAGTGAATTTTAGTTTGTACCATGCCATGAATAGAGTAACTATTGTCCAAAACCAAAATATGATTTGGGTGTGAGAATCTTCCCTTCTGTTGAAATAAAGCATTATGGGCAAAAATATCAATGCTAAAACGGGCAGTATAATAAGTGCGTTGTATTTTGTTCCGAAAAATTTGCTTCCTACGCTTTCTTCTCCTACCATTGAGCCTATTGAATCTCTCCCTCCCCCTCTATAAAACATATCGGGCTCGGTTATGAACAAGAATGTCATCGCCAAAAGCCCTACATATAGACCGGCTACCACGAGTGATGAGAATATCTTCTTGTTGTCCTCTGAAAGTTTTCCTACAAATAGGCTCGTCGTAATGAAAACCAAGGCCCCTGCACTTATTGCCATCAGCATAATTGTGGAGTCTACGTCAAGCGTTCTTGCAAGATTGTCTATTCCTTCTCCGATAGGGTTGTTTCCTGTCGCATATGCAATTACCGAGAATATTGTTAGTGTGATAATTATCTTTGCTAAAAAAGAAGCTACTGGGCTTTTCAAAAAGGATTTCTCTTCATTCTTAATTTCGCTTGCAATCTTTATTGCTGCAAAAATCGTGTAGAGCACAAGCACTATGGGCACAAGCAAGTACATTCTCCAAGTCCAAGCCATTATTCCGAACATTAATGCAGCTACGATCGAATAGATGATTTCTTTTTTACCTAGATGTTTTGTCTTAACCGACATTACTAAAAAGTAAAGTCCAATTGCCATCCACAAAAACCCTAGAGAGTTATCTCCTTGCGCTCCAGCCATGGTTCTATAAGCGAATGCGGGAGTTACTGCGGCGAGGAACGCTGCAACAAGTCCAACTTTCTTGCTATTGAACACTTCTTTTGATAAAAAATACATTGCGATGCTTATTAGTGCACCAAATATAGTTGGCGCGAATTTGATGCTCCATGTGAAGAGCCCTTTGTTAAAGGCTCCAAATAAAGCTAGTAAATTATATATCACTCCGCTAAACCACCAGTATCCTGAAAAAGGCTGCGGGGGGATTCCGCCTAATTGGTAATAAGTGTGTGAGTCAATTGCAGGTACGGATCCTTCTGTCACGTAATACATTATCATTCTTGCGTGGTAATAAGCATCAGGCTCAAAAAGGTAGTCACCTTCGTATCTCATTAGGTGAGCCCTTATGCCCATTGCGAGCAAGAAGATTACAATTAGAAGTATGATTATTTTTCTATTTTCCCACAATTTTGTTTTAGCATTTGCGAAAAAGTCACTTGAATTTGTGTGAGTGTGATGTGATTGATGTGCTTCGGGGCTTTGTTCCAAAATAATCACTTTTATTGAATTGATTTGATTGATTGATTTAGGGAAGCAATGATTTAAAAAGAAAAGTTTTTCCTTGTTCCAACACTCTTTTATTCCCCCTAACTCATATCTTGTCATGTCATTTGACAAATTATATTTCGGAACGGCAGGTATCCCTCTTTCTACAAAGGATCCAACTACTATTGAGGGGATAAAGCGCGTAGCGGAGCTTGGTTTAGGCGGGATGGAACTGGAATTTGTTCATAATGTTAATTTGAGCGAGAGAAGCGCTCCCCTTGTAAAGAAAGCTGCTTTAGATGTAGGCGTAAACCTGACTTGTCACGGCCAGTATTATATCAACCTTAATGCAGAAGAAAAAGAAAAAATGGATGCTTCAAGGGAACGAGTGATACATGCAGCAAGAATCGCCGCGCTAGCGGGGGCAAAATCAATGACATTCCACGCTGGGTTTTATGTGGGGGAAACTCCAAAGAAAACTTTTGATGATATTAAGGAACAATTTGAAATAATCCTTGGCGAGATGAAGAAACAAAAGATTGCAATTACAATTCGCCCTGAAACGACAGGTAAAGGAACGCAGTTCGGTTCGCTTGAGGAGCTACTAAAACTTTGTTCAGAGCTTGACAATGTTTTGCCTTGCATTGATTTTTCACACCTGCACGCAAGGAGCAACGGAAAGTACAACACTTACAAAGAGTTTTGCAACGTATTGGAGCAATCAAAAAGTGCTCTTGGAAAAGATTTTTTGAACAATCTCCACTGTCACGTATCAGGAATTGAATACACTGCTAAAGGTGAGCGAAGACACTTGCCGCTTGAAAAATCAGATTTCAATTATAAGGATCTGATGAAAGCGCTCGCGGGGTTTGACTGCAAAGGGGTAATTGTTTGTGAGTCGCCGATTATTGAAGAAGATGCGCTACTGATGAAGAAAACGTTTGAGTCTTTCAAATAATTTGCTTATTTTTTTCGATTCTCTTTCAGCCATTCAAAAGTTTCTTTAATTCCATCTATTAATTTGGTTTTTGGGGTCCATCCAAGCTCTTTTTTTGCCAGAGTGGTGTCAAGTTGTATTTCTCTTACTTCGCCTTTTATTGCATTTATATGTTCGGCGTCTTTGGCAAAGCCCGAGACTTCCTTAAGCATTGAATAGATTTGGTTAACTGTGACTTTCTCCCCGTTTGCAAGATTGAATAATTTGTGTTCGGGTTTTTTATCAATGCAACTTGCAATAAAGTCCGCGATATCTTTGACAAAAATAAAATCTCTCACTTGCTCTCCATCTCCAAATATTTTAGGCGTTTCTCCATTCAATATTTGCATCGCAAAAAGGCAAATAACTCTTTTGAATGCGGGGTCATCTCTTGGTCCGTAAACATTTCCAAATCCGACAATTAAGTATTCAATTCCGTAAAGGTTGCTGTAAGATTCGATATAATGCTCGGCAGTGTGCTTTGAGATTCCATACGGGGAAAGTGGGTGGATAGGGTGATTTTCATCTACCGGCAAATACTTTGGTTCGCCGTATCTTGCTCCGCCGGTGGAAGTGTAAATAATTTTTCTTACTTTACTTTTTTTGCAAGCTTCAAGAACATTAATTGTCCCAAATATGTTGATTTTTGCGTCCTCAATCGGCTCTTCAATGGATTTTCGAAGCATTACCTGCGCCGCAGTATGGATTACAATTTCTGGCTTTTCTTTAAGGAAAATGTCCGAAATGTCCTCGCGAATATCAGCTTCATAGAATTTTGCTTTTGGGTTTAGATATTTTTTGCTTCCAGTGCTAAGGTTGTCTAAGACAACGACGTCATGCTTGTTTTTTACCAGTTCATCTATGATGTGGCTTCCAATGAATCCGCATCCGCCGGTTACAAGAATTTTCATAGAAAAGGATTGGTTGTTTTTTAATTTAAATGAATTGGTTCAATTTACTATTGCGTGCCTGCGCTCTTTGTTCCTTCATAGTTTCTTCGAAGAAGATCATAGAATCTTTTCATTTCGTTTTGTCCGGCAACTTTGAGTACATCAAGTTCGGGGCCGAAGATTTCAGTGTAACGGTCTCTTCGTCTGATAAGCCTTATTTCGCCTTTTGCATTTATCATTGTGATAGGGGCGAGCTTTAGATTATTGAAGTTTGAGCCCATGACAAAACTGTATGCTCCGCAATCCATTACTGCAATCAGATCGCCCTTTGTAAGTTTTGGCATCTTTTGGCAAGTAGCAATAACATCAATGCAATCACAAGTGCTTCCGGAAATATCGTATTTGTAAGTGCTTTTTGTCCTCATTTTTGTCGCTGGGAGCATTTCATAATCGCAGTGCGATACTAAAACATCAGGAAACATAGAATAGCAGGAACCATCAGTCACAACTATTTCTTTTTTTTCGCGCTTTTTGTTGCTAACAACGCTAATAATTCCAATTCCTGAATTTGCAACAATGGATTTACCCGGCTCAAAAATTAAAATTGGTAGGGGTATTTCGTTTCTTTCGCAGAGTCTTTTAAAGTAAGGGATAAATTTGTCTCCGAATTCTTTAGGGGTAAAATATTTTCCCGGGCGATAAACTTCAGGTGCTTCTACAGGGAACCCTCCTCCAAGATCTATTGTATCAGGGTGGAGCCCTTCTTCTCTTGCAAAGACCATGAGTCTCATGAGTTTTTCTGCTGCCAAAAAGTATCCTCTGAAATTATGCGCATATGATCCGTGGAAGTGAAATCCCTTTAGCTTTATGAGCGGCTCGCTTTTCACTTTGAGTACTGCTTTTTTTGCGTCATTATAGTGTATTCCGTATTGCTGTTTTTTTGTAGTAAACTTTCCTTCGCTTATCATTGGGTTTACTCTGAGTAAAATTGGGCATTCTTTTTTTGCGCGGTGGGCGGCATTAATCGCTTCATCAAGTTCTTCCATAGAATCGATGGTGATTGATTTCACTCCGACAGTGAGAGCGAATAGAATATCCTTTTCTGTTTTGTAAAGGTTTGTGAAAGTCACTTGGCTTGGCTCAAAATCTGCAAGGAGACCTAAGATTATCTCCCCGACGCTGCTCGCATCAAAGTCAAATCCTTCTTCTCGAATTATCCTCAATACTTCGAGATTTGAATTGCACTTGCAAGCATATTGTGGTCGAAGTAGCGGATAGTCAAATCCATTGAGAAACTTTCTGCATTTTTCGCGTATTTCTTCTTCAATTATCACATAAAGAGGAGAACTGTATTTTTTTACAATTTGGGTGATTGGTATTCCCTCGATCAAAAGTTCGCCTTTGCTGTCCTGGCTCAAAAAATGTTTCCATCTTGCTCGCAAATATTTTCGCGTGATATTTTGCCTTTGCCTTTTTTTCTTTGGCTCAAGTTTTACTTTCTTGTTTTCAGAATTCTCCGAGGAGATTTCCTGCTGCGCCTGCGCTGTCCCACTTGGAAGTTCATAGATTTTCTTTTCAGAAATAGGATCTAACTGTTTCATTTCTATTCAACTTTATTGTTTGAAGTGCTTTTAAATTTGCGTTTTGATTTTTTTAGAAAAAGATTTTGCCGGAGAAGGATTTTAGACCTTCTCAACTTTGATGCACCTAACAGGGCAAGCGCTTTCCGCGTCCTTGTTCGATCCAACTTCATTAACTATTTTTACTAAGAGCCCGCCTTCTTTTTTTGAGCCTATTAGTGTTGCTTTGTCGCCATCCATCTTCCAATCAACCGGTGCAATGGCCACGCATGCTCCGCAACCGATGCAATCTTCATGTTTTTGTATTATCTTAAACGGCATGTTATCACCTTCTTAGAATATATTTGTCAAGTTTAAATAGCTTTGCAGCGCGGGATAGATGAATATCACTTCATTTCAAACATTTTTTTTGATAAAATAATTTTTTAAAACACATTTTAAGATTTTTTTGTAGAAAAAGACTTTTTGACAATCGATAAAATTCAGTGAAGGCAGCTTCTGGTAGGCTCCACTTAACAAAGCAGTGCCAAGCCAATCCCTATGAGTCTTAACTTCCGGGTTCGGAATGGGTCCGGGTGTTTCCCTCACGGTTTGGCCGCCTTCAAATATATTGCGCCATGCTAGGTTTATAAAGCTTGTGCCGACGCCCTTGTTTTTGGCTTAAATAGGGGCTACAAGCCCGAATGTTGAATAAAAAATACTAAAAATGGTTGATTTATTCAACCATTTTCTTTTTTTTCTTGTTTTTCTTCGAAACCATTTCTTCAACGATTTTGAGTCCCTGCTTTAAGTGAGCTTCTTTTTTTGCTCCTGCGCAGATCATCTTTCCATTCTTGAATAGGAGGAAAGTGAGCTTTGGCTCATCAAGTCTTAGTATTGCTCCGGGAAATTGTTCCGGTTCGTATTCAACGTTGTCTAGGTTCATCGCAACATCGAACAAATCGAGGTTCATGTCAAGCGATGCTGTAGCAACGAAATTAACTATTTCAAAATCAACTTTTCTCTTAATCTTAACTTCTTTTTGCACGTCGTGGATGAGCTTGTTTGCCTTCCTTATTCCTTGTGCTATCTGTTCTTCGGAGTTTGCTCCTGAGCAGATTATTTTGCCGTTCTTGAAAAGAAGCATTGATACTTTTGGTTCCTTTATTTTAAGTATCGCTCCGGGAAATTGTTCAGGTTCATACTCGATATTTGGTATGCCTACTGCCAAAGAATAGAGGTCAAGCATCTGATCCAAAGATGCGGCAGCAACCATGTTCACGATAGTGTATTTCATCCTTTAACACCCCAAAAGGCCTTTTTGAAAGACCGATTTTACTAAATTATTAAGTATTTTCACGTCCAAAGCCTTTATAAACCCCCTTTTAAAGGTATAAATATCCCTGCTTTTTTCTTCAAAAAAGATTTTGGGGGCGCTTGGGGCGGACTTCTCAAAAAACAACCCTTAAATACTACTTTATATCTACTTAAGGCAAAAAGAACAGTTTGATTGATTATTGGGAAATGGTTGTTTTGGAACAAAAAAAGGGATTATTGGGCAATAGGCCTCTATTAGTAGTCATAGTTCTTGGTGCGATGGCAATACTTGGGCCGTGGTTTAGTACTTATGTAGCAACTGTGAGTGGGGTAACAAGCATTTCAATGTTCAACGCAACCATGCTGATGATTTTTTCAGTTCTTTTAGAGATACTTTTATTCTTGAGAACTATTTTCGCGTTACATTCGGGGAATCAAAAGGCTCTTTTTGTCGGCGTAGTACTTGCAATCATAGCAATGATATCTTTTTTGATGCAACTATTGGTATTCGTCACGCTTTCATGATGCCAAGTTCAAACTCCTGCATTGCCCCAATTTCCTTTTTGCTCGTTAACTTGGACGCTTTTAACTGCAAGAACCTGTAATTACCTTTAAATAGGTTTGGGGGTGGAATTGTTTTAACTGAATTTTTTTACGGGTGGATGAAATGGATCATATTGTTAGAAATGCAATCGCAAGAGCACAGTCTGAATTAAAAACAATGAAGCCAAAAATAGGTTTTGGCGGAATAAAATCAAAATCGACAAAACATGTCGCAGTAAAAGCTGAAAAAAACAAGAAGCAAACATCGAACAGAAAAGTAACTCATTCTGATAATGACTTAATCGAAATGCTTGAAAATAATCAGGCAAAAATAATGGTTGTAGGCTGCGGAGGAGGCGGATGCAACACAATAGAAAGAATGGCCGAAATAGGAATACAAGGCGCGGCAACTTTCGCAGTAAACACTGATGCACAAGATTTGCTTACAACAAGATCCGACAAGAAACTCTTGATAGGAAAAAAACTTACAAGAGGACTTGGAGCAGGAAGCGACCCGCAGATAGGAGAATCAGCTGCAAGAGAAAGTGGCGAAGAATTAACCGAAGTTCTAAAACAATCTGATTTAGTTTTCATCACTTGCGGACTTGGGGGCGGAACAGGAACAGGTTCGGCTCCGGTAGTTGCAGAAATGGCTAAGGGACTAAAAGCACTCACAGTTGCCGTAGTAACTTTGCCTTTCACAGTTGAAGGAAAGAAAAGAATGGAGAACGCTCTCTACGGTCTTGAAAGACTTCAAGAGCACACTGATACAATAATTGTAATACCAAACGACAAGATACTTGAAATCGCTCCTGACTTGCCAATTAATGCGGCATTCAAAGTAGCTGATGAAGTATTGACTAATGCAGTAAAAGGAATAACTGAAATGGTTACAAAGCCAGGTCTGATTAACCTTGATTTCGCGGATTTACGAACAATTCTTTCAAGAGGCGGAGCAGCAATGATTGGCCTTGGAGAATCATCAAGAGGCGAAAGCTCAGAAGCGAGGGCCCTTGAAGCAGTAGAAAATGCTTTGACTTCACCGCTCCTTGACGTTGACATTTCAAACGCAAACAAAGCATTAGTAAATGTTGTCGGCGGAACTGACATGACACTAAGAGAAGCAGAAATGATTGTTGAAACAGTTTCAACAAAAATCCACAGCGCAAGCCACATCATTTGGGGTGCGATGGTAGACGAAAAGATGGCGAAGAACCACATCCAAGCAATGGTAGTAATTGCTGGTGGGAGATTCCCTTACCTTGAAAAAGGAGCTAAAGGCGGCGACAGTGTTGACCTTGGCGTAGAATTCGCATAGAGCCTTGTTAAGGCTCGCGAAAGGTCTATCTTCGCTAATGCTCGATAGACCAATTTTTTTATCTGTTCCAATTGGAACAGAATTATTTTTTTTATTTTCTTCCTGGCGTGGCCCAGTCAATTTTTTCAGCGCAATTGTAAGAAAAATAGTTTTTTATACTTCGCAAGCAGGTAATCAATTATGCCTCTCCCGCAAGCATTTTGGAAAAAAAGAACAGCAGATTTTGGCAAGCGCTTGCCTCAGAAGAGAAAGATTGTGCGAAGAATAGTAAGTGCTGGAATAGTTGCTGGGATTCTTGCGGGTGTGTTTGGTCATAACTATGCAAGAGCGCATGATAAGCTCACTATGGAGCGATCAATTCCCCAATCAGAAATAAGGACAATTCACGAAAACGGAAAAGTAAGAATACTAGGGAAGGGACTTGAGCCAATCAAGCCAAAACTTAGCAAGGCAGAAGTCGCAAAAGAAGCCGCCAAAGTAATGTTTGCCAGAAAGTGACGATTTAAGCCCGTTTCTTGGTAGCCAATAACACGACCTTTTTAAATGTTTTCCTGGCTGTTTTGTTTATTCTTGGTGAGTTAATGAACCCGGTTGAAAACGTAAGCAAGTTTTTGGATGACGCAAGAAGAATATTCTACGTGTCAAAAAAACCCAACAAGGAAGAATTCAAGAGAATCGCAATCATAACAGCACTAGGAATAGTAATAATCGGCATGATGGGTTACATAATATACCTAATATTTGCAATTTCAGGAATCGGAGCATAACTAGAAAATTTTTTATTTTTATTAGGACGAAAAGAGGTTGATGAAGATGATATTCCCTGTAAGAACAACAGTTGGGCAAGAACAATTGGTTGTCGACATACTCAGCGCAAAAATCTCAAAAGAAGAACTTAACATTTACGCAATTTCAGTTGTTCCCGGACTAAAAGGATATATCCTAATAGAAGCCGACAACGAAGTAACAGTAAGAAGAGGAATAACAGACACTCCTCACATCAAAGGATCAGGAATAGTAAAAGGCGCAGTAAATATCGAAGAGCTTTCAAGCTTACTAGAATCAAAGCCTCTCATGAAGAGCATACAAGAAGGACAGAAAGTTGAAATTGTTTCAGGACCATTCAAGGGAGAAAAAGCAAAAGTTACAAGAGTCAATGCTCCTAAGGAAGAAGTCACTGTTGAGCTTTTAGAAGCGGCAGTGAAAATACCTGTGACAATAAAAGCGGAGAATATCAAAGTCCTCGCTTAAAGGAAAAATGATTTTTAGGAGAAACTTAAGGGTGTTATTATGGGTGAACTAAAAGTAATGGTTGATGCAGGAAGAGCAAGCGCAGGAGCTCCATTAGGGCCGGCACTTGGACCGACAGGAGTAAACATAGGCGAAGTAGTTGCAAAAATAAACGAAAAAACAGCTTCACTTGTAGGAATGAAAGTTCCAGTTACAATAATAACAAACAAAGACAAATCATTTGAGATAACAGTTGGAATGCCTCCAATGAGCGCACTCATAAAAAAAGAATGCAAGGCAGAAAAAGGCGCAGCAAATCCTAAAGCTGACAAAGTTGGAAACTTAACAATGAAACAAGTAATAAGCATCGCAAAGATGAAGTACGACAACATCACTGCAAAAAGCATGAAAGCCGCTGCAAAAGAAGTAATGGGCACATGCGACTCAATGGGAGTAAGCATTGACGGTTTGAGAGCAAAAGACGCTATCAAAGAATTTAACACAGGAAAATACGACGCAGAGTTCAAGTAAATAGTTATTTTTAGCAAGAAAATTTTTGGAAAAGGTTTTTGGAACATTTAAAAACCTTTCACAAGAGTTTTTCTGTTAGACAAGTGCCTAATTAGGCCGACGTCCTTGCGTTGCAGGGGCAATACCGCTTCGGCGGAAGGTGTACTAGAATGAAGCAGACAGAAGCAGTTACAGCATTGAAAAAAATGCGCGAAACTTCAAAGAAAAGGAATTTCTCCCAATCAGTAGAACTAATGATTAATTTTACAGGCTTAGACATGAAGAAACCTGTTAACCAGGTGAACATCAAGGTTGAACTTCCAAACCCTACAGGAAAAGGAACAGGAAAAGTTATTGTTTTCACAAAGAACGAAGATTTCGCAAAGAAAATTGCGGGAAAAGTTGACAGAGTAGTTCTTGATTCTGAAATAGAGACAATCGCAAAAGACAAGGCAAAAGTTGCAGAAATAGCAAACTTTGATGCTCTTTTCGCTGAAGGCGCATCAATGCTAACAGTTGCAAGATTCTTTGGACAACAGCTTGCTCCAAAAGGAAAAATGCCAAAGCCAATACTTAACATGAATACTTTTGACGACACACTTGCAAAAGCAAGAACTCAAATCACTGTTTCAAACAAGAAAGGAAAATTCATGCCGGTAGTTCACACAGTTGTTGGAACAGAAAAAATGGACGATAATAAGATCGCAGAAAACATGGTTGCAATATTTGACAACGTACTTAACTCACTTCCACAGAAGAAACAAAACATAAAGAATGCTTACGTAAAGCTCAGCATGGGCCCTTCAGTAAAAGTAGGTGAAGCACAATGACATCACACACAAGAAAATGGAAAGAAGTTAAGCTCAAAGAAATTGCCAAGCTTTCAAAGGAATATCCGGTTATCGCTGTAGCTACGCTTGAGAAGCTTCCTGCAAACATACTTGCAATACTTAGAAAGAAACTCCAGGGCGAAGCAGTAATAGTTGTTGCAAAGACAAGGGTTGTACAAAAAGCTCTCAAAGAATCAGGAATTGACACTTCAAAGATCGACGCTCACATAACAAACAGCGTTGCAGTAATATTTTCAAAGAAAAACCCATTCGAACTATGGGGCTTTGTAAAGAAGAACAAAGGAGAAGCAGCAGCAAAAGGCGGAGACATAGCAGAATTTGACATACTTGTTACTGCACAGGACACTGGACTTCCTCCAGGACCAGCACTATCCACTCTCAAAGCCGCAGGCTTAAAGATAAAGATGGGTGCTACAATACAAATCGCCGAAGACAAAGTAGTTACAAAGAAAGGCGAACCGATAACAAAAGAAGTTGCTGATGTTTTAGGAAAATTAAATATCAAGCCGATAAGAATCGG
Organism: archaeon; assembly: GCA_038046585.1. GTDB lineage: Archaea > Iainarchaeota > Iainarchaeia > Iainarchaeales > JAAZKV01 > JAAZKV01. Next base: position 13,499 of record JBBSVX010000016.1, on the reverse strand, counting down.
AATGAAAATAATCGGAGTTTTAGACAAGACCGAGAATCAGTTCTACTCGGCAAGTGCGCTTGACGTTGACGAAGAAGAATTGTTCAACAATTTCGTTCTCGCATACCAGCAGGCATTCAACCTCGCTGTTAACGCAGAGTACCACACAGACGCAACAATCGAAGCCATAGTAATGAAGGCAGCAAGAGAAGCTAAGGCTCTCAAGACAGCAATTGATGCGGCTGCCCCTCAGGCAGAGCCTTCCGTAACAGCGGCACAGTAAAATGAAAAGGAGTTATGCGTAAATAATTTTATAGCAACGAGAGGTGAAAAAATGGAATACGTATATGCAGCAATGTTGCTTCACTCAAGCAAGCAGGAAGTTAACGAAAGCAACGTTTCGTCAGTAATGAAATCGGCACACGCCCAGTTCGATGAATCAAGAGTAAAAGCTCTTGTAGCAGCGATCAAGAACGTCAACATAGACGAAGCGATAGCAAAGGCAGCAGTAGCACCAGTAGCAGCTGGAGCAGCCGCAGCACCTGTAGCTGAGAAGAAAGAAGAAGACAACAAGAAAACTGAAGAAGAAGCAGCAGCAGGCCTCGGGTCTTTGTTCGGATAAAATCTATTTTGAAACTGAAGTGCTCGCCCTTACGGGCGACCTTCATTCTATTTTAATCTCTTAATCAACTCGTAAGAACCGGCTCTTTTTATCGCTATTATTATATATCTTAGAAGCGTAGTTTGTTCATGCAAATTTCGTCATTTGAGAGACCTGTAGCGCAGGGTACGATTGAGTATTTGGTTATTGTTGCAGTTGTAGTAGTTATTGGTTTGATTGTAGTATTTTTTGCCAGTTCTTTTTTGGGCGCGCCTTCCGAGCAGATTGGTAATGCTGCGGGCAGTATTAGTGCGATGTCTGGTCCGATAGGATTTGTAGAGGCTGTTGCCGATGCGGATGGAGGCGCTTTTTTTGGCTTGAGGAATAATACGGGTGATGGTCTTGAGATTACTGGTATTGAGACTTGTTCCACTCTTGTGCCTTACGAAGAGCAGCTTTTGTCGGGCGATGATAAGTTGTTTTATTTGGACGGGCTTGATGCGACGTGTATTTGCACCGCAGTGGGTCAAAAAAAGAGTTTAACAGTTAAAGTTTATGCGACTTCTTCTAGTACTCTTGAGAAGAATTGGGAGATCACGCTACTTGTCGAGTGTGTTTTGAATGTTGATACTGACGATTGGGATTTGGTTGTTCTTTCAAGCGGAAAGGAACATGTTCCCCCTGTTGTCACCCTTACTTCTCCAGCGAGCGGCTATGCTTTTGTTTCTCTTCCTGTTGATTTGAATTTTACTGTATCCGATGTTAACAGTACTATTGAGTGGTGCAAACTCTACATTGACGATTCTATTACTGATAATGTGTATGCTCCGATTTTGGAAGGGGTTAACTTGGCTTTCAGAGTTTCTTCGCTTTCTTCAGGGATTCATCAATGGAAAGTTAGATGCATGGACGGAAACAACAATATTGGTTGGGGCGGACCAAGGGATTTGAATTATGCGACGACTGTTGTTGACACCACTCCGCCTGTTATCACTTTAACTTCGCCAGCGAATCACACGGTTGACACTGATGGAAATGTTGATTTCAATTATACGGTGAGTGATGTATCAGGAATACAATCATGTGAACTTATCCTTAATGGTTTGTCAGTCGTTACAAATTCGAGCGCTCCATTTACTGGCTTCCACCGAACTCTTCCAAGCTCGGGAGTATATATTTGGGATGTAAATTGCATTGATAACAGTTCGAGCCACAATGAAGAAACAGACATAAACTCTGCAATAGATGTGAATTACTTTGTTACTGCATTGCCACCGATTGAATTTGCAGGAGGTAACGCTTCTTTGGCGAATCCTTACCAAATCTCTGATTGCAATCAGATGCAAAACATGAATCTATATCTTGATGCGAATTATGTTTTGATAAACGATATTAATTGTGATATCACTCCATTCAATACGGGCTCTGGATTTGAGCCGATAGGTTATTGTGGAGATGACAATTTTTGTTCGGGTTTTTTTGATAATAACTCTTTTTCAGGAACTTTTGACGGAGCTGGGTTTGAAATAAATGGGCTTTACATTAATAGACCTGCAGAGTATGGGGGGAGCTTGTTTTCTTCAACAAAAAGTTCATCTGTTTTAAAAAATGTGGGATTTATTGATGCGAATATAAATTCAAAAACATATTCCGCCGCACTTGCCAGTTATCATGTTGGTACGATCAATGATGTTTATGTTGTTAGGAGTAATATAAGTTCCCCTACAGGTGCCGCTGCGGGGATCGTATATTATATGCAATCCACAAACAAACAGGTCAATAGAATTCGTTCAGAAGACAATAATATAATTGCAGCTAGTGTTTCTGGGGGAGTATTTGGTACATTAAGTGTATACGGTGTGATCGTATCTGACATAAACTCTCGCAGAAATAAAATTATTTGTGGTAGCACTTGTGGGGGGGCATTTGGGTCAGGCGACGCTACAATAACGCGTTTTGCATCTACTGATAATAATATTTGGGGTAATTGGACGAATGGAAACATTGGCGGGCTTGGCGGCGCAAATAATGGAAGCGTTTCAAACTCATATTCGAAAAATAATACTGTATTTGGCGCCGGTACGGGGAGCAATGGGACTGGGGGATTTTTCGGTTTTGCTGGAAGCATGGTTAGGATATCTGACTCATTTGCCTCTGATAATAATATTCGTGGTACTGATAATGTGGGAGGATTTATAGGGCTTAATTGGACGAGCATAGAGAATTGTTATTCTTCAAACAACAATGTTTATGCGAGCGGCTCAGGTAGCGGAGGATTTGTGGGTGAATTTGATTCAGGGTGGGGTGAAATAGTGAAATCCTATGCTGCACGCAATTTTGTTTATGGGGGATCATCAGGGCGTGTGGGAACATTTGCTGGTGAGATAAACAGTGGAGCAATGAACAATTTATTTTCTTCAGGATCAGTTTACACCTCAAGTTCATACAAAGATGGTTTTGGGTATTATTCAGGGGGGGCGGTTTCGGATCTGTATTGGAATGACACAAATTTTAGTGATAGTGTAAATTCAACCTCAGTTCCGGGGTGTATTACAGAGTACCTTGATTCAAATTTTTATAATATGTCTCATTCGGTATATGTTTCTGGAATGCCCTGGTCTATAGGTGATTTTGGAACTGATTCAAATTGGAGTAATGTATGTGATGGTTTTGACTTTCCCAAGCTTATGTGGGAGAATAAAAATTTGGGCGACTGCCTACCTGACCCAGATCTTGATTTTATCGCGGGAACAAGCATTGACCAGCCTGACAGGGTTTATTTGAATGGCGGTTCAGCTGATTTTACGCTTTACCAAAGTTTCGGTGCGGTTTATAGTTATGGCATAGGAATAGGAGATTTGGATAATGACGGCGACCTCGATGCTGTTGTTGTGACTAAAGGTCTGGGTAGCGGCGGACCCCAGAGGGAATATGTTTACAAAAATAATGGTGCAGGAAGTTTTTCCCAGCACACTACATCTACCCTGTTGGATTATACTGATGGAGTGGGTATGGGCGATTTTGATGGTGATGGTGATCTAGACTTTATTACTGCAAATAGCCAGGGTCCTAATAGAGTATATTTGAATGATGGAAGCGGGTATATTAGTCTTTACGCAAGTTCAGTTGAATCGGATTCAACCGGCAGCATAGGTGTTGGGGATTTTGATGGTGATGGTGATCTTGACTATATCGCAGGAAATTCTGGGTTAGATAGAGTGTATATCAACGACGGCTCGGCTAATTTTTCTCTTGGATCATGGGTTGCTACCGAATCAAACGGCACACGAACAGCAGTGGGTGATTTTGATGGCGATGGAGATATAGATTATCTTTCTTCCATAACAAACGGAAAAAACCGAGTTTATTTAAATAATGGTTCTGCAAACTTTTCAGTTGGTTCATGGGAAGATTCTGTTGCAAATAATTACACTTATGCTTTGGCTGTCGGCGACCTGGATTTTGACGGCGACCTTGACTTTATTGCCGGTAGAAGTAGCGCAACAAATAATGTTTATCTAAATGATGGTTCGGCAAATTTCACGTTGTATGATAGTTCTGTTGAAACAAAGCAAACATGGGCGCTTGGAATAGGTGATTTTGATGGTGATGGTGATCTTGACTATGTGGCTGGAAATCTGGATCAAACAAATGATCTTTATCTAAATAACGGCTCGGGCGACTTTTCGCTTAAAATGAGTTTCCCAATAGCTACGGATCATACAATATCTATAGGGGTTGGAGATCTTGACGGCGATGGAAATGCAATTGAGTTTGACTGTGATGACGGGGTTGACAATGATTATGATGGTCGGTTAGATTCATGGGACAGCGACTGCCCTTGAGTGAGCTGCGATTTAATGCTTGTTCAAATGGTCTATGTTGGTTGGCTGGAAAATTGCTCCCCCAAAAAGCCTTTTAAACCACAAGCACTTCGTATATAGTAACTTGAATGTTGAATTGGAATGCACAAATAAAAGGATTTGTTTTTATGGACAAAAGAATAATCGCACTTTTTATCGCACTTATTTTTATTTCATGCAACGCTTTTGCAATCCTTCAATCGGGCGAAATAAGAGTATTCGCTGTCACTGAAGATGAAGTCGGAATGGCAGCAGATTTGTTTCTTACAACAATGGCAGGAACTGGAAAAGTTGCTTTCATTACTTCAAGTTCTCTTGTCGGAAAAGATACTCAAACAACGGGGAATATCGCGCTTGATATAGCCCAAGAAAAAACCGGAGTGGATATTTCCAAGAAGAATTTTATTTTTGATATTCAGGCAAATGCATCCGAAGTTGACGGTCCTAGCGCAGGAGCAGCGATGACGTTATTGATGTACTCCGTTCTTGAAGAAAGGCCTCTTCCAAAAGAAGTTGGAATAACAGGAACAATAAACTCAGACGGATCAGTTGGAGTTGTTGGAGGAGTTTTTGCAAAAGCAAAAGTTGCTTCAGAAGTTGGAATAAAACTATTAATGATACCAAGAGGCGAAGCGAACCAAGTATACAACGACAATGGAAAAGCAACATCAGTTAATCTACTAAAATATGGGCCTGAGGAACTCGGGATGAAGATTGTTGAAGTAGACACAATAGATGATGTTCTAAAATATGCTTACTCTGACATAAACAGCATCGTTGTGGATGTAACCAATGTCCAGAACGGATTTGTCCCCCCTGCAATTCAATACAAACCTATTTTGACTCCGATGAGAGAATTTTCAAAAAGTTACATTGACGAGGCAAGAAGTTCGGTAGAGGACGCCAAAAAAGAGCTTGAAGTGACTACCTTAGAAGATCCTCTAAGAAGCTCGTTCTATCCAAGACTTGGCGCAGCAGAAAGAAATATTGAACTTGCAAACATTTTCCTCGACCAGAATTATCTGTATTCCTCCGCGAATTACACTTTCAACGCCCAGGTATTAGCCGATTCGATAGGGGAAATAGCAAAGACCCCTTCGTTAATGTCGCCTGATTCGAGCATTCTTGCACTGAAACTCTCAGAGCTTGAAAGCACTATAAAAGAACTCAAAGGCGAAATGAGTTTTATTCCAGTTGATAAGGTTGAATGGATGATAGGAGCTCAGCAAAGAATAGCTTATGCTGAGAATGCAATCGCTAGCGCAAGAAAATCGCTTGACTTGCCCGCAGAAGCCACTACTGAAGAGATACAGTCAGCGATGTTTGACAAGGTTTATGATTATGTCTCGGCGAGCGCTTGGGTTGGAGTCGCAAAAGACTTCTTTGGGGAAGCCAAGAAAGCACAAGTAAAAAAGAACACTTATTATTCTCCGGAATTCATTATGAAAGTCGAGAAGAAACTTTCTGATGTTGAAAAACTTGTAATGACCTCTGCAGAGGACTCAAACACAACTCAGGACGTGCTAACCGAAGCCACAAGAAGATTCAATTCTGCCCAAATATCATTTGACAACAATTTCTTTTTTGCGGCGTACTATGATGCCTATTTCGCAGAATCGTTTATTTTTGCTGAAAAAAGGCGCTCGAACATGGATGCAAATAAGCTTGCTGCTTTCATTGAATCAAGAATAGGGGATAGCGGCAGTTTGACTTCGCTTTGGGCTGCATTATATCTTGATCATGCCCACTTTTTCCTCGAAAATTCAAAGTATGAAGAGTCGCTAAATAAACAGCTTGAAAGGAGCGCAAATCTTACAACCGGTTATGACTTAGCGGTTCTTAGCGAGAACTTGGAGAATGTTAAGGCCGATGTTGATGAATACTTGGCTTTCACAGAAATGACAGATTTTGTTTCAAACGAACCGGTTGTTGACATCACTTATAAGAGAATTGACAATTTCTCTCCCTTCTTTGCAATAATTGTTATTTCGCTTTGCGCAGTTCTTTTGATTCTGATAATAATAGGCTTAAGAATGAGAACGCCTGATGTCTCTCCTCGCGATTATGCGAGAGCGGACAAATTGTACTCGGTTTTAGGCAATCTTGACAAGGCTCTTTCAAAGAAAAAAATTACTGACGCTGAATATTTCTTTATGAAGAAGAAGTACGATAGCGAGATAGATTCAATTTCAAATCACCGCCTTGCGCGAAAAGCAAGCGTAGTAAATCTGGAAGAATCCACAGCCAAATTAAGGGCGCTTGAAAAAGGACTTACTGATATTAAGAAACATCACAAGTCTGGACTTATGCTCTCGGAAGACTTTGAGAAGCAATCTTCGCAGGTTGAGAAAGAGATAGGGGACATTAGAGGACAAGTTTCGCAGATGAAAAAAGAAGTAAAGACATTGAGACGCTCAGGTAAGCCAAAAATGAGAGTGGAAAGAATAGTTGGTACCGCTGGGCTAGTTGTAAAGGAAGCCATGGAAGAGAAAGCTGAAAAAGCGAAGCGAAAAAAGCTTCTTGACATATTTTTTAAGAAATAATTCTATTAACTTGTGCAATTAATTGGCATCTTGACTCTGGTTTTGTGCGCTCATTTCTTCTTCGTTTGTTTTAAGTCTAAGTCCTATTACAGAGCTGCCGTCTTTTGCCCTTGCTACTCCGATTATCTGATCAGCCTTCTTAGTTATGGTATCGTTGTGGGTTATTGCAATAAATTGGCTCTTTTCAGCTATCATTTCAATAAGGTTGCCCATCTTCATCGAGTTTTCTTTATCAAGCGCCGCATCGGCTTCATCAAACGCATAGAACGGCGCGGGTTTGTATAATTGTATCGCAAACATGAATGCAAGTGCGGTGAGTGTCTTCTCTCCTCCGCTCATGGAATCAATGTTTTGAAGTTTTCCTGCTTTTTGTCTTGCGTCAATTATGAGTCCGCTTTCAAGCGGTTTCTCTGCTTCCGAAAGGGTAAGATTTCCTTCCCCATTGAAGAACTTCAAAAACATGTCCTGGAAATTTTTGTTTATTACGCTAAAGCAATCCATGAACACGTTCGTTCTCTTAAATTCTATCTTGTCTATCATGTCAAGCACAGCAAGTCTCTCTTCAGCAAGCTTTGTTGCTTTTTCCTGTATTTCACTTACTTCGCCTTTTAAATTTGTGAAGTTTCCTAATGCTTTAAGGTTTACAGCGCCTATTTCGCCAAGTCTTCTTTCGACCGTATCTAGTCTTTCTAGGAGTCCTTCAACTGTCTTTTCGCTTATAGTTTCTGATCCCAAGTATGCCTTGCCTTCTTCTTTGAGATCGTTTACTCTGACTTCAATCCTGCTTTTTTCGATAGAAAATTCGTTCTGTCTCATCTCAAGTTTTCTTGATTTGATTGAATCGGCAATTATATCCTTGTCCATTCTTTCTATTTTTTTGTCAAGTTTTTCCTTTTCATCTCCCATTATAGAGTTCTTCTTTTTGGCTTTCTCAAGCTCGTCCTCTTTTGTAGAAACATCTTTTCCCAGGTCCTTAACGAGGTCTTCCTTGTCGCGGATTTCTTTTTTGAGGGCGGCAACTTCGCTTTCAAGGCCTGAGTTTTCCACTAGCAAAGACTCCGCTTTTTCGGAAAGTATTTTTGTGTTTGATTCAAGTTCCTTAAGGATTGCCTCAATGAGCGACTTTTTGTTAAACAGATCTTCATATTCCCTATTTGCTACAGAAAATTCTTCGAAAATGTTTTGCCCTCTTAGCGCTGCAAGCCTTTCTTTGGAAGCGTCTCTTTTTGTGAGCGAGATTTTTATCTTTTCATTGAGCCTGTTTCTTTTTCCCAATTGCTCATCAAACGATTTTTGCTCAAGCTCCTTTTTCATCACAGTTATTTTTGTTCTTGCGTCGGTAAGTCTAGTTTGAACTGATTTTTCGTGTCCAATTTCTGCCAGGAGCTTTGTAATCATCATTAGTTTGTCTCTGGTTTCGGTAGTTTTTTGCTTTTGCTCGACAATTTCTTTTGTAAGGCGTTTTTCGTTCTTTTCATGCTCTTCTATTAGCTTCTTTTTTGTTTCAATCAGCTCTTTCTTTTTCTTTTCTTCAAGCATAGAATCGCAAACAGGGCATTTTGAAAGCGCTTTTTTTAAGTCATTAATTGCCTTCTCTTCGGCTTCTTTTTGGGCGCTTGTACGGGTCTGATCCTCAACCATTTCCTCGAGAGTTTTTTCAAGAGTTGCAATATCCTTCTCTATTTTGCCTGCGTCTCCATGCTCTCCAAGCTTCTTTTTTTTCTCCTCTATTTTTGCGATTTCTCCTAAGAGACTCGTTTCTTCTTGTGCAAGTTCTGAAAGTTTCTTTTCATTGTATGCTTTTTGCCTATCCCACTGCTTGAAAAATACTTCAAGGTCAAATATTTCCTTTCTTCCTTCGTCTATCTCTTTGTTTAGTGAATCAATTTCGGCTTCTAACTTTCGCAGTTCTTCGTTCTTTCCTTTGACAACTTTTTCAAGGGCCTCTTTCTTTTTCTGCACCGCGTTAAATTCTCTTTCAGTTTCTTTTCTTTCCTGTTCGTGTTGTTTTCGCTTTATTTCATTCTCTTTGGCCTCTTTTTTTGCGCTCTCCGCTTCTTTTTGGTTTTCATCAAGTTTTTGGTTGTTCTTTTGTATCAATTCTTTTTTTAGTTCAATCTTTTCCTGTTCTAATCTTAATTGTCCTTTTTTTTCTTCAAATTCCCGACCTATAGTTATGTATAATTCTTCGCTTGTTTTGAGCATTATCTTCCCCATTTCGGAGGATTCGGACTTCGCCTTTGAAAGTTCTTCTCGCGCTTTTACAATATTTTCTTCGATTTCTGTTCTTTGTTTTTCAAGTCCTCTAAGCTCAGTGTCAACTTCGAGCAGCCTCTTATCTATGCTTGATATTTCTCTTCCAATTATAGTTGCCTTGATTCTTTTCTTTTCGGTCTCAAGGTTTGTGAATTCTTTCGCCGCGTTCATTTCTTCTTCAAGTTCGACCAAAAATGCGTTCCTTTCGTTAAGAATAATGGTGGCTTCTTTTATTTTTGAGTCAACCTTGTCAAGCTCCTTAAGGGCTTCTTCTTTTTTTTCGTCAAATTCGCTTAAGCCTGCCAAATCATCTATAATTTCTCTTCTTTCAATTGAGGACATTTCAATCACTCTTGTGATATCCCCCTGAGCAACGATGTTGTGGCCAGTGACATCTATTCCTAGTTCAGTAAGAAGTGAAGAAATTTCGTTAAGAGTAGTTCTTTTTCCGTCAAGTCGATAAACGCTCTTTCCCTGCTTGTCTATCATCCTGCTTATTTCATACTGCTTGTCGGCATGCTTTACAATCAAGTCAACCTTGGCGTAGCTTTCTTTTGATCCGTCATTAACCAGGTCGGAAAGCCTTGAAGCTCTTAGTGTCTTAAGCGAAGTGATTCCAAGAACAAATAATAATCCGTCAAGAACATTGCTTTTTCCAGATCCATTGCTTCCAACTATGGAAGTGAATCCTTTGCTTATCGGAATTTCAGCTTTTTTGAATGATTTGAAGTTCTTTAGAGTCAGTTTTATTAGGCGAGTCATCTAACCAGCCCTACTCTTGATTGTAATAGTGTCCCAAAGCCAAGGCGAGGAAAGTCCCTGATATAGTTTGATTTGCTATAAAAATAGGGAGGAAAAAATCTTCTCCTGTGAAAAGATCAACTTGTCCTAAAAGAGCCGAGATTAACATTATTACAATTATTATAACAACAAGGAATGCGAAAGATGATAGGAACTTATCATTTGTGAATTCCCATGAATCTTGTATGGCAATTTTTACGTTCTTCGCTTTGACAAGCGCAGGAATTGTATAGGCCACTTTTGCCAGAACAATCAATATTAGGATAAGGTATATTGCGCCCAAAATAAATGCCAAATTAAAATTGATATCCGTCAATGAAGCTATTGCACCAAGTACAGCAAAAAGAATTATTGAAGCAACTGTTATAATCACTACAAGCGCGGTGCTTTTTGTGAGTTCCGAAGTTGAGTCATTTATCGCTTCCATTAGCGAATCGCCCTTTGATATTCTTGCAAGGGTAAGCATTGAAATTACAGAAAGAACTGTGACAACTACTCCTGTGGCAAAAAGAACAAGCATCTCAGGCAAATAATTATTGAATGCGATAACATAAAGGTCGGAGGTCATGAACACTTCAGGGTAAAGAATCATATCGCTTAGGGGTTTTTCAAGCGCCCAAGAAGTCAAGTTCCCAAGTGTCAAAGAGGCTAATGCCACTATAAGCATAGGAATTAGGTTTAATGGTCTAAGGAAAGTGTCTTTTATTGCAGAAAATATGGACTTTACTATCATTCTAATCAAACCCTGTCTTTTTCTATCTGCTAATAATAAGCATTAGGCATTTAAATTACTTATGGGTTGTTTTTTTTTGATAGAATGTGCGTTTTATTGGCCGGACGATTTTTTTCAAAAGACCCCCTAAATGCTTTTAAAAAGCTTTGCCTTCACTTTTCTGTTATTCTGGTGAGTAAAATGGAATTTCCTAAAGAAAAGAAACTGTATTGTAAGAAGTGCAACAAGCACACAAAGCACAAGCTTAAAGAGTTCAAGTCAGGCAAAGCCAGAACTATGGCTGCCGGTAATAGACGCCACATAAGAAACACTACTCACGGATATCTCGGAAAATACAAGTATGTTGTGCTCGTAAAGAAGCAGAACAAGACTCCTACTTATATTGCAGAATGCGTAGATTGCAAGAAAAAGATACCTTACTCTCTAGGCAAGAGAATGAAGAAGCCAACACAGAACTAAAAGCGCTTCTTCAAATTTTTTCTTTTTTGCTTTTTAGTCATCCTTTTTAACAACAAAATGCTAGGTATTTGGCATGACATTCAACAACTCAATACTCCTTATCATCAAGCAAAATAAGGGGTTAGAGTATAATGAATTATTCGCAAGGATAATGCCCCAGTACAAGAACGCCGCTTCCGCACGTTCGGCTCTTGCCAGATCCCTAAAAGACATGATTTCTTTTGGCCTAGTAAAAAAAGAAGGGAGCCGAATTTTTATTACAGACAAGGGAATCGCTTCGATTAATGTTGAGATGAAAGACAAGCTGATATTTCGCCTAAACGAGGAAATGAAAAACCCGCTCAAAAGTCTTGATGAAATAGTTCGTTTGCTTGTAGTACTTTCTCAAAGAAGCTCACAGGATCCTGATTTGCTAAAAAGTGCAAAAGAGCACGCCACTTTCACTATCAATGATATAAATGAGGCAAGAAAAAGAATTCGGGAAAAAAGAAAATCGCTAAAAAGAATGAGCTTACTTTTAGACACCCAATCAGAGAGCCTCAAGAACCTTGATTTCAATGACTCGGTTGAAGAAAACCTTGACGAGAATTTGATAGCAAAAATAAGGGCGTATGTTGGAAAAGAAAAAGTGATTGCCGAAATAAGGGATGAGCAGGTGCTTTCAAAAGTTCCTGATCTTTGGAAAAAACAATCCATTGTTACTGTTGAAGGCCCTTCTCTTGATTTGCTTTTGCAACTGCTTTCAAATTATCTTTACGTAAAAGCGACTCTTTATCTTCCCGGGGTAAAAGTAGTTTTGCAAAGCGGTAAAGCAACTTGCTTTGGATCATACAAGACTTTGAAATCATTCTCAGAGCTTAAGATTGAAAATATCGAAGGGGTTGAAGAGGCAAAAGAGGAATCAAAACTTGATATTGCAAAAAGTAATGCGTCAAATCCAGGCGCTACTGAAAAAAAGTGATCTTGCCGAGTTATTCTTCTTCGCGCTTCTCTTTCTTGCCGGACTTTATTTTTTCCTGTTTTGGAAGAATCATGTTGCCGTTAATCGCCTCTATTCTTACTATTCTCTCTTCTCCAGTCTTCTTTTTTAGTACTCCTTCCCATATCGGCAGGAATAGGTGAGTTATGGATTTCACCGAAACGTTTCCCCATATTTTCTTTATGAGATGGGGAACTTCTTTTTCGCTTAACGATCCTTGAACAAGCGAAACCGATTCGATTTCAGTTATCGGTCTTTTTCCGATGCTGGGCATTATGGCGTGCAGAGGGCTGTGCGGCAGATCGGCCTTTTGTTTTCTTGTGTAAGTAATGATTTCTTTCTTTTTGTCCTGCACAACATTTTCGGCAACAAGTTCCTGTTCAACAAGCGCGTCCATTACGCGCTTTGCATTTCCCTTTTCCATCTTTAAGTGCTTTGCAATCGATTCAAGGTTCATTTTCTTATCAAGAAGCCTAAATGCTACGGCTTCAGTATCGTTCATATTTTTGAACAGTGTCAATCCTTCACTTTCAACGAGCTTTCCGTTAATGTCGTGAATGAATTCTCCTCTTAGCGAATCAATATATGCTTCTCCAACTTGGTAGGCGTTCTTGTTTGATAAATAGTTGAATTTCACCTTGTATATCGCAGAGTATTTCATGTTCAATCTGTCAAGTATCTCTTCTTCGCCAAACAGTCCAAGCATTTTCTTGTGTCTTAGCCCTGCAAGTTTCTTTCTTGCTTCGTCCTCTTCGACATTAGGCTGGAGCGCTACAAGTTCAACGCTTTCTTCGTAGGATTTTTCTCCCTGCAAATCATCAGCACCTTCAACTTCGCCTATTCCTTCTATTCCGTCAAGTTCCAGATTTTCTTTTATTTCTTTTTGGTGTTTCATTCTTTCTTCTTTTTCTTTAAGTGTTTTTTCAAATGCTATTTTCTTTTCCAGTTCCTTGGTTTCGGCATCGAGTTCCTCTTTTACTCCTCTTGCAAATATTCTATCTTTTTCTATTGTGATTCCTCTTTTCTTGAGCGCAGCAAGGATTGTTTCAAGCTTTATGTTTTCCTTGTAAGTGTTATTTAGCGTGTCAAGAGTCTGTGCAATGCTATCAATTGAAAGGCTCGGGTCCTTTTCGAGCTGTCTTAGAACAATATTTACAGTTAGTGTCTCAAGTTGTCCTGATTCAAGTTCCTGCTTGATTTCCACAGTTTCCGCATCTCTTCCTTCGTGCTGGCTCATTCTTGGCCTGATGCTCATGATGAAAGCCCTACTTGTGGTTTCGCTTCT
>JBBSVX010000015.1:0-17044 GCA_038046585.1 archaeon | reverse complement strand
AAATCAATCAGCAAGTTGGTCTTGGGGGAGGGACAGTAACAATCGAGCCCGCATTCATGGAAGCGATGGCTTACTTTATTATAATTGCAAACTCGTTTTTGGCCAGCATCTTCATAATGGTGCTCAGCGGTGGAAAGATAAGAGATGGTGTCAAGTATGCTCCTGCGATAGCCATCGTCGGCCTAATAGTATTCAATATAATTCTCGGAGTAGTTGGCGCAATGCTTGGCGGAATGGGCGGACTAGCATAATATAAAAACCAAAATGGTCTTTAGAAAACCTTTAAATAGGTCAAAGTAATAATACTAAACAATAAAACCGACTGAAAAGGAGGTATGCTTAATGTTTAATAAAAAAGGACAGGGAACAATCGAATATCTTGTAATCATAGCCATTGTGGTTGTAATCGCACTCGTAGTAGTGGGACTACTCTTACAAGTAATGAACCAAGGTAGCCAGATACCTGAACAAACAGCCAAGACTGCTTGGAAATCCGCAGCTCCGTTCGCAATAGTGGACTGGGTAAAAAAGGCTGATGGAACCCTCTTAGTAGTGCTCAAGAACAACTCCTATGAGTCGCTCGACTTCGATGCGCTTAACGTTGGATCCGGAGTAGCTGATGCTTTAGACCGGAACAACATCGCTCCAGGAGCACAAATAGAGGCGACAATATCAGGACTATCTACATGTGCTACAGGCGCGAAATACTCGCTCCCTAAGGAAAACATAACGATATCCTACAGAGCCCCTTCACTACCAACAGTAGCAAGGACAGAAAAGGCTGCTGCAGACATAGTAGGAACTTGCAGCTAAAAGTAAAACAATTTCTTTATGGTGGCGGCCATAGTGGCCGCCACAAAAATATTTTTTTTAAAATACACCCCTTACCAAAACAAGCATGAAATACGTTTCAAATGAAGCCCTAGTGAACATTTATATACTCCCAAGACCTGATAATTTAAATTAAACTTTAAAGGAGGTCAAATCATGACTGGCAGAAAAGCACAAGGTACTATAGAATATCTGGTAATAATAGCAATAGTAGTTGTAATCGCACTCGTAGTAGTGGGACTACTCTTGCAGATAATGAACCAGGGAAGCAATGTTCCTGAATCATCAGCAAAAGCAGCTTGGAAGGCATCCGCTCCAATAGCAATAATGGATTGGTCAGCTTCAGCTACAGATGGAAACATACAGCTTGTTTTCAGAAACAACAGCGCTGATACAATAGTTGACGCCAACATATCAATAAATGGCGGAACAACATCAAAGAGCATTGGCTCAATAGCCCCTGGCTCAACAACAACAGCCATAAAAGTACCTTACACATGCACAGCAGGCAATAAATTCGCCATAGTAAAAGACTCAGTAAAAATAACATATATATCAGGCGCAATCACTTCAGCAAGAACTGAATCAGCCGCTGCAGACATAGTAGGAACTTGCTCATAAGAGCAGGACTAATTTGACCTTACTGCCGGCGATCGAGCCGCAGTAAGTATTTTTTTAACACAACTCTTGCGAAAGCAAGGATCAAGAAAACATTAGAAAGAAAACTTTCAATTAGTTCTTGTGTCTTACAAAAGTGTTCGCATCCATTATAGGATTTGAATAATCCATCCTAGAATTAAAAGCGATAGGCAAAGAAGACGGGCTTGAGGAATACTCCAGAATCAAATCATATTCAATTGAAGCAGGAGTGTTTGAATCCACCGCAAAAGAATTTGTCTTTGAAGAAACATACCCTAGAACTATGTCAACGTTCCCATCAAGGTACTTCAGTCTCAGCCTTGATTCTTGGAGAGGATTTATGGTAGTAGTGAAATCTGCTGAATTTGAGTCATCGCTATAAAATATGTTTACAGCAACGCTCCCAGTATTGGACGTTATCCACTCAAATCCATTCAAATCATTGGAAACATCAATATTGAGATCAATTCTTGTAAGAGCAGCCCCGTTGTCCTGAAATATTTTTGCTTCTCTTTCGGTCGAATTATAATAATACCCGAAAATTTGGTTAAAAAATATCTCCACAGTACCGTCAGAAAGATTTGAAACATCAAGACTTGTGTCGCCAGCAACCCTGGGAAAATAATTTGCATCCAGAAATGCACTATAAGAAGATACGGCTGAAGGAACATAAACATCTTTTGGAATATAATCATGAAAAGAGAGGTAAACTTTTCCAAGCACAGGATTCGCCCTCGCATCAAAATCAAGACCAACTATTCTGTAAATATCACATGCAACATCATCGCTCACAAAAGGCTGCACGCCCGCTTTCTCATTGTTTAGCACAAGCTTTTCTCGGAGTATGTTGTCAGAAAGATAAGTTTGTGAAAATATTACCAGCGTTGAAGCGAAAAATATCACCGAGATAGTAAAAAGAAATCCTTTCTTTGACATCATTTCACCCACCCCGAAATTCTTGCAACATAAAATTTTGCGACTCCGCCCGAAGTTGAAACAATAGTCCTTTCAACCGAGCTCAAATCAGAAAACGACCTGTCGCAACCCCCTTTGAGAGCATAAACTATCGGCAATGAATTATTTTGGGCAGTAAAAATAGCCGCATCAAAACAGTATTCTCCTGGGCTTGCATCAAGCATTGAAAGCAAAGGCTCGGCGGATCTTTGGTCTATCGCGCTTTCAAGGGAGCGGCTCTTCTCAAGAATTGTAGCCTCATCCCTCACAATGTTCACCATATCGACATAGTCCCAAGAAGTCATGCTTATTTGCGAAAGATAAAAAAGCGAAAGCATTATCAAAAACAATAAAAGCGTAAAAGCAATGAACGAATCTGCCGAAATTACAAAAGCTTTACTCTGCATGTGAAATCACTCCTTTGAAAGTAGCCTGCTTATTGTTGAACAGTACCATTCGCTGGTAAATAAACTTTAGTTTCAAATTGGGAGAAACCTTCCCCCCGAAATAAATGATGCCCCCGAGTTCATCCACAAGCTCAAAACGGAAATCATAATGCCCAAAACCCATCAGTTCCTTCACCCTCAAATAATTAGTATCCAAATAATTCTTGAAAGATACCAGTTTGTTTTCATCAATAATGTTCTTCTCATAAGAAAGCCCTATCGAATTAACATCGGCGATTGAAGAAGCATATTCCCACGAGAAAGGCTCCCCAGGAAGAGCAAGTATGGCCGAAAGGCTTGCGTGGCTTATCTCTTCTGCCTCCTTTTTTTCCTCGAGCAAATCCACATAGGAAAGGGCTGAGCTTGAAGCATTAAAGAAGAAGAAAAGCACAGCTATGAAAACAATGATTGCTATTACAATATCCGGCGAAAAGAACTGCCCTTTCTCTCCAATCAAAAATTTGTCCAGAATCATCCACCCCTCACGTAGATTACTCCATTTGTCTTTGAAAACACAAGCAATCCATTGACGTCAATCACGTCCCATATTACATGCGGTGCAACAACCGGCGAATCGACATACCTTCCCTCATCAAGCCAAACCCTCACGGCCCTTGTTCCAAAATCAACCTTTCTCACGCCGCCAGACCAGTAAATATAATCGCCCATAGTTACATTCCCGTCAGCCAAGTAAACATTGTTTATCCCTCTTGAAATCCTATGTGCCGTTTCCTGCGCAGCCCATTCCTGACTTTTTTCGAGATTAAGAAGCGAACGCTGTTCAAAAATGAACAATCCAAAACCGAAAATGAAAAGAACAACGATGATTGTTACAATGAACTCTATTGTTATCTGCCCGTGCGAGCCAAAAACATTTTTTACAGAACCCATCATCCGCTCACCAGCACAGTAATATTGCTCTTTGCACTAAGCCCGGAAGAAGTCACTGTGAGTTCCCCAGGATAAGTGCCTGCGTTTTTTGCATTTATCGTCAGGTTCAAATCAACGCAGGAATTCGCCGGAATTGAAGAGGAAAACGAAGTGAATGCTATCGAAGCAAAATTTCCTCCGCTTATGTTGCTTTTCGATGAATTAAAATCAGTGGAAGTGTTGTTGCAAACAAAAAACTCCTCCACCAAAATAACTCTTCTAACGGCAGGGATTACAACAGTGGTCGGGTATATGGCAAGCTTTGGTTGGGGCGAAAGACAGAGAAGCGTCACCGGGATAGATATTACCCCCTCGCTTGAAAGAATTATTTTTCCGATATATGTCCCCGCCGCGTCAGAAGCGCAGGTAAGAGTAATGGGTATTTGAGCGCTTTCATTTGAAGCGAGTTCCACAAACGGCCCTTGCGTGGAAGTCACAGTGGCTTTTGTAGAAGAATTGAAGTCAATTGTAAATGCATAATTAGCATCAACAGAAAGAGGATTTGCCACTTCAATAAAATCGGTTTTTGAAGTGCCCTGGCTTAACGTTTCGCTGATTCTTGTAGGGTAAATGGTGATTGATTGGAAAGAAATCGAGACATACTCATCATATGCCGTTATTACAACCAAGTATGATCCGTCCTCATTCGGCCACTGCCCCCTTAATTCAACTTTAGTCAAGGCAAATAAATCAGTGCCCATTACATTAAGCGCAATTTCCCTTCCAGATATATAAGACCTGTTCATGTCAACCGCAGAAGGCATAGTTATCAAAACAGTCTTTATTGTCCCCGCCCCCAAAAAGTAAGCATCATTCGCTTCTGACGCGAGAGTATTTATTGCCTGCAGACCGAATTTTTGCTGTTCTTGAGCATAGGACGAATTTATCTGCTCAATCACAAGCGCGGAGAATGCGGCAGTTATTATCAACCCGATTGCGAGAAGGACTATCGTCTCAACTGATGCCTGTGCGAAAACCTTATCCTTTATTTTTTCAATTCTCATAAAAACCCTTTGCCGATTATTTTACTTTTATTGTTAGAGTTGCAGAATAATAATTTGAATCAGGATAGTGGACCGTAGGATGACCCACATAAGTCGTTTCTATAGCAGCAGCAGGCACATCAAATTCAACTTCGAAGGATTTGCACGAAGTCTGGTTCAAATCGGTAATTCCTGCAGGAGGGAAAGTTGCCGAATACCATGCCAAAGGAATATTATTGTCAACCCCACCCATGTCGAAACTATCAATGTGCACTAGCGACGAAGTTAGATTGCACACGAGATAATCCTGCTTTCTTTTCTGGTCATTATTTATCTCAAGGTACACGTTCTTTGAATATAGCAACACATAATCCACTTTCAGAAGCGACTCAACCGCAACAAAAAGCGTTTTAGTGCTGTTCACATCATCAAGCTCGCAAGTAATATCTATTTTCCCGGCATAATTTCCTGAAGAGTCCTTTGAAAGCACAAAATTCAAATCAATCTTCTTTGACTCGTTAGGGGTTAGAACAAAATTATCATATCCGCTCGAAGGGACTAGGACCGCAAGAGAGTGAGAGAAATCTATTGATACCCAGCATTCCTGATTTTCTGTCGAAGAATTTTTTATTGTGAATTCGGCACTTCTTGTGCTCCCTTGAACACCTGAAACGAATATGGATTCCCTGTTAAGCTCAAACGGCCTATAATCAAGTCTCACAACATTCCCGTCATACACCAAAAAAAAGAAGTATTTTCCGGTAGAATACTTCCATGCCCCAAAAATATTAACGTCAGAAGTTGCAACAACATCCCCTCCCCCTTTGAGCCTTAATGAAACGCTTCTTCCTTGGATATCACTTTGCACTAGGTCGGTTGTGTCAGGAATCTCTACAAATACTCTTGCAGTGGACCCAGCACCGGAATAATAAACCATGTTTGAAGCATCAACCACTTTTTGTACAGTTGCACGCGCAAGAGCCGTCTCTTTTGTGCTTGAAGCGGAAAAAATCTGTTCTGCGTAAAGGGAGTAAACCATCCCCAAAGCCACCAGGGAAATGGCAAGGACCATAAAAAGCTCTACAGTGCTTTGCCCTTTTGTATTCATTCAGGAATAACCCATTTTGAGTATATATATATTATTAGGGGGTGAAAAACTTAGGAAAACAAGCTTTTGGCGAGCAAAAAGGACCGGATTTGCTGATAGGTTTTTATTAACAAGGAGGCAACTCTATCTTGAATGCAGAATGTTTCATTCCTAAGAGAAGTGTTCCTAAACGCCGAAGAGAATGTATCGCTCGTAGTGTTAAATCAGCAGCAGACCGAATCGGCGCTTGATTTCACCATAAAAAGGATACTAATCGAAGAAGGCGTGTCCCTGATTTATGTTTCCCTGACAAAAACCGCCGAAGAAGTGCTTCAATGGGTGCCACAGCTTAAGAAAAAAAACATCTTTATCATTGACGCATTTTCAAGCAAATCTGAAAGATTTTTCAAGGAAGATCTGATAGAATACGTTGACACTCCTTCAAACCTCACAGGAATACAGATAGGAATCGAAGAAGGATTCTCGGTATTGCCCGGAAAAAAAGTTGTGATTATTGATTCTTTAGGAGCGCTCTCGTCCTACAATGACAAAAAGACTTTTGGAAAATTTATTTACACTTTCAGCAACAAGATAAAGCTCAGCGACAACACCATGTTTCTATTCTCGGCAAAAGATTCGCTTGATGTTTGGGGCCTAAGTCTTGCAAAACAATTCTGCGACAAAATATACGATTTTTCAGGGCTTTATGTCACAAACATAGAAGTTTCCAAGAAAAGCCATTAGATGCTTTCCTAAAAAAATCTTTTTTTAGAACACTTCAACTTCAGGGTAAACAACTATCCCGTTTTTTTCAAAGTTTAAGGCGCAGAGCT
Source organism: archaeon (assembly GCA_038046585.1). GTDB lineage: Archaea > Iainarchaeota > Iainarchaeia > Iainarchaeales > JAAZKV01 > JAAZKV01. The sequence continues at coordinate 10,341 of JBBSVX010000015.1, read as the reverse complement.
TGTTTGTGTGCTCGGATCCGCGCATCTTAACCACTTCAAGAGAATGAATCCTTATTCCTTTTTCCTCATCCTGCTGGTAGTACATTGATACAACTGTGTCGCTAAGGAACCCAACGCTTCCTTCCTCTCTCTCAACGTCTTTTGGGAAATCTTCGCATATTACAAGCGAAGTAACCCCCCATCTTCTCAAAAGATTAAAGAATTCTAAAACTTTTTCTCTTCTCTTGTACTCATCCCTAAATAATAATCCATAAGCGGTAATGGAATCAATTACAAGTCTTTTTGCGCCCAGTTCAATAAGTGTGTCTCTTATTTGTCCTCCGCCCTCCTCAAGAATTCCCGTTATTTGGTGCGGCTTAAATACAAGCAACTTGAATTTGTTTTGCTCTGAAAGTTTTCTAAAATCCCATCCGAAGTTTAGCGCGTGATGATATATCGCTTCCTCTTCTTCTTCAAAAGATAACAAAACGCCGGGCTCATCAAACTTTGTCGCCCCTTCATAAAGAAACTGCATCCCAAAAACTGTTTTGCCCGTTCCCGTTGATCCGACCAAAAGAACAATGGATTCCCTTTCAAACCCGCCGGCGATAAGCTCGTCAAGTCCCTTCACCCCGGTTTGAACCCGCGAATAATCTTTTTTTTGCCCCGCCCAGATTGTTTTTTGCTCTTCTTCAATAATAGCACTGGGAAGTTTTTCTAAAAACGATTTTTCTTTCCCTGATTCATTCTCTTCGCTCAATTTTAATGAAGATTCTTTTGTTTCCTTCCCCGGCGGCTTATCATCTGCGCCTTCCATGTAACGCTTGCCTAGTTGTCCGTCATCGATATAATCTTCTTTAGACTCCCCATTTTGGGTTATTTTTACAGGACCTGTTCCTTGGGGGACAAGTATTTTTTTGCTTTCTTCAGCCATTCATGCTCACTTAAGCCAAATCCAAGAAACAACGCTTTGCAAGTATATAAACCATTCCCAAACTCAGAAAAATGTACCGGGGGCTTGTGCCAGAAAGGATTATATTCGCTCGAAACCAACGTATATTATGGACATGCTAGAAACAATAATCAATTATTTTTCTTACATGTCCCCTTGGGCAGGAGGATTTGGTTCGGCTGCGTATTTAGGATGTTTTTTGGCAGTTTTTTGCTATGTAATAATAAGGGGCTTTGTGGACAACCCTGCTGAAAAGACTCTTGACATAGTGCTAGTTCCTTTGGTTGTGACAATGTTCATGGCTTTCTTAGGATTTGATGCGCTCACCATGGGAATAATCGCAATCGCGACTTATGTATGGGCCCAAAAGATTTACTTGAAAATGACTTATAAGGACACAATAATTGGAGGAGTGCAACTTTTCATAATTTTTGCAGTGTTTGGAATACTTGAATCAACAATAAGATGGATAGTCACTATTGGGTTTATCGCCTATTATTACATTGAAAGCAGCAAGCAGCTGAAGGAAAAGAAAAAGAAGGCGCCCGGCAAAAAGTGACTTTTTTTCTATCAATGCTTACCTTTAAAAATCATTTCCGAACCCTTTCTATTATACAACTTAGATGCACCAAAGGCGCGTTTAAAACCGATTTTGCGGTTCGGGGGCGTTAGTCTAGCCTGGTAGGATCGGAGCTTTGGGAGCTTCTGACGCAGGTTCAAATCCTGCACGCCTCATTTATTCTTTTTTTAAAAATTTGCCCAAACTGCAACCTATATATACTTCCTAGAATATTGATAATTTATGAATTCAAAGGTTTTGAGGATAATCGGAGCCCTCATTATTGCAAGCATGCTTCTTTCTTTAGGATGCATACAAGACAACAAAAAGCTTGACGGCAACACAGGAAGCACAGTTGATATCAACCCTCAAAATAATGATTCATCTGTGGACACCACTCCCTCAAATCCTTCCCAAGACGACGAGTTCACTTCAATACTTGACCAGACAATAGTAGATGTTGAGATAAAGGATTTCGCTTTTTCTCCCTCAAAAATCATTGTAGCAAAAGGAACAACAATTGCTTGGACAAACAAAGATGCTGCAACTCACAAAATAATGGTCAATGACTTCCTTTCGGGAAACCTCAATCAAGGAACGGTTTTCAAGTATGTTTTTGATGACGTTGGCACTTACGAGTACTACTGCACCCTCCACCCCAGCATGAAAGGGACAATAATCGTGCAATAATTTTGCCTCAAAAACTAGTCTTTAAAATCCCTTAGTGCCCTTATCTTCTCATACAAGGCAAATGATACTTATGGCTGAAAGCACAAAACTCCCGAAGAAATCAGAGCAGCCAAGCGAATGGTACACCGAAATCATAAAAGAAGCGGAGCTCGCCGATATACGCTACGGAGTAAAAGGATGTCTAGTTTTTCAGCCTTGGTCAGTAGAATCAATGGAACTGATGTATGATTATTTGGAAGCCGACCTCAAGAAAAGAGGACACAAGAACTACTGGTTCCCGACACTCATACCTGAAAATTATTTTTACAAGGAAAAAGAACACATAGAAGGGTTCACTCCGGAAGTTTTCTGGGTGGAAAAAGGCGGGACCGAGCCGCTAGAAGAAAGACTCGCACTAAGACCAACTTCGGAAACGGCATTCTACACAATGTTTTCGCTCTGGCTAAGATCATACAAAGATTTGCCGATGAGAACATATCAAAGAGCAAATGTTTTCAGATACGAAACAAAAGCTACACGCCCATTTCTAAGAAGCAGAGAATTCCACTGGATAGAAACTCACTGTGCATTCGCAACAGAAGCCGAAGCATACCAAAATGTTCTAGACGACATGGAAACAACAAAAAGAATAGTATTTGGAATATTTGGAGTCCCTACAATTGTTTTTGAGAGACCTGCATGGGATAAGTTCGCAGGCGCAAGTAAAACATTCGGCGCGGATGCCATAACGCCGCAGGGAAGAGTAGTTCAACAGCCAAGCACCCACATGATAAACCAGCACTTTGCAGAATCATTCGGAGTAAAATTCGCTGATAAGGATGAAAAAGAAAAAACCCCTTATACTACTTGTTACGGCCCCGCAATCTCAAGGATATTTGCTTCAGTTGTTCTTACGCATGGAGACGACAAGGGACTAAGATTCCCTTTTGAGATCGCGCCAAAGCAAGTTGTTATTGTTCCGATAATGGCCGAGAAAGAGCCAAAAGTTCTTGACAAAGCGAAAGAAATCGCAAGCCAACTCGAAGAGGCTGGAATAAGAGTTGAGATTGATTCAAGCGACAAGAGACCTGGCGAAAAATATTATTATTGGGAAATGAAAGGAGTTCCTTTCAGACTCGAGATTGGGCCAAGAGACATGCTTGAAAAAAAAGTGATGGTTTACAGAAGAGACACTGCCGCCAAAGTTGCAATCGCAGAGAAAGACATTGTTACTGAAATTGCAAAACAGGGAAAAGAACTTAGCAAGAACCTAAAAGACCAGGCGATGAAAAGCTTTGAAGGACTCATCAAAGACGTAAAGAATATTGAAGAAGTGAAAGCCATTGTCGGCACTGGAATTGCAAGAGCCGAATTTTGTTCCACTGAAAAAGAAAGCGAAACATGCGCCGAAACTATAGAGAAAGAGACGGGCGGAAAGATACGCGGAACAAGGATTGATGTTAAAGAAAGCCCGAAAGGTAACTGCATTGTGTGCGGAAAGAAAGCGACAAAGATGGTTTACATCGCGAAAGATTACTAAAAAATTAAACTAACCTGCTTATTTTAGAGAAGTTGACCAAACTTCAACTTCTTTTCCTTCAATTATCTTGTCGTGAATCTTCTCAAACAAAAAACCGCATTTTAAATAAAGCCCTTTTGCGAGCTCGTTATCAAAACGAACCAGCAGAAAAACTTTCTTGAGCTTCTTTTTCTTAGCAAGGGAAAGGAGCTTTTTCACAAGTTTTGTTGCCACCCCTTTTTTGCGAAACTTGTCCGAGACATAAACCGCATTCAGTCTTGCCTGCCCAAGCTTTGCAGGATCATTTAACAAATCAAGCTCTGCAAATCCCACAAATTCTTTTTTGTCAACGGTCTTTATTATCAAAAATCTTTCATCGACAAGTTTCTCAACTATTGTTTGGGGAGAGAATTTAGTGTAGGAGAATTCGCGCTTTATGATCCCTTGCAAGACGGGCGCATCAGAAATTGTGGCTTTTTTTATTTCCACAAAAAAGCACCTATTTTGAATGAATAGTCTTTATGTAATTATCAATCTCGTTCTCGCTTACCGCACACCCTGCGAATTTTGCTGAATAAAGCGCCGCTTCAAGCTCAAGTTTCCCGTGTTCAAGCTCGTGGTTGAATAAATCCTGCTCGTAAGCCATGGCTATTAAGTCAACGCTTCTAAACATCTTAAGCTGAGGAAACATTTCCTTGAATTCAATCAACTTTTCCTCATCCACCATTATTTTTTCATCCTGTCTTCTTTCAAGAACATTTCTAAGCCTTGCCGGATTTTCTATGAGCGAACGAGTGGTTCTTTCATCAATAAAAAGCGCATGAGCGTTATGAATCCTTGCTATTGCAAGAGCCTCGGCTTCACCAGCCTGGATTATCTTCAATTGCCCACCCTTCTCGGTCGAATAAATCTCGTTTGCAAGAGTGAGAATCTTTTGCTGCTCGGACTGTATCTCCGAACTTGTCGGAATTACATTTACTATTTTTGTATTGAAAGCGTATTTTATTCTCGCGGCATTAAGCGCAAAACGCTTGTTTGAAAGAGGTCTCCACACACTCTCTTCGGCGACACTTGAAGACACAAGTAGCTCTATGTGATTGTACTTTACAAATTCCCTAAAAACATTCATGAGACAAGTCGAAGAAAGAGTAATCATTGTCCCAGTATCAATCACAGCCTTCATAAAATCAACCAACCTTCACCAAAAAACATTTTTTCCAAATAAAAATCAATCCGCATCAACGAGTGCGAAGAGCTCTTTCACTCTTACAGCAATGTCCTTTACTTCCGGTTCTTCATCATGCATTGTGGTAAATCCGACATAGCCTTGAAGTTCCTTCTTGTCGGCGCCCGTCAAGTCAGCGGCCTGCGCAAGACTTAATCCGTAAGAATATGCTAGTGAAGCCTGTTTTACCTTGGATTTATCATAAATTGTTTGAGCATAGTTTCCTAGTTCCGAATCTATCTGATTTATTCCCCTTACAACTTTCTTCAAGGATTCCAAAAAAATCGCATAATCTTCTTTTTTTGCAGAAATAAAGCACGATTCGAGCGCTGAAATTATTGTACGCTTCATATCACCCCATTTAGGGCTTCTTACAAAGTGCTGCTTGGTTTCAATCTTGTGCAACGCATAAGCAATAACTCCAAGCTCTGCTTTCCCATAATTGCTTTCCATGGCCGCTTCGCGAATCAGACGATTTGATATCCCTCTAAGCTCAAACACGCGCTTGTCCCTAAAAAGCACCATTACCTCGTTGAGGTCAAAAGCAAGCGTCTTTACCATGCCTAACTAAGGAATTTGGGATATTTAATATTAGCGCTAAAATACCCTCTCGCAGAAAGCCAAAAAAGAGGCTTTTTAAACTCTAAAACAAGAGATATACTTAATTGCGGCAAATGACCCGCGACATGAATGATTAATCAATCTCTAAGGGCGATATGATGATAGTGCTAGTTCCACTCCTTTCAGGAAAAGAATCGGATCCAGTATTTGTAGAATCAATCACAAGCAAGGCAACAAAGATAATTCTCCTGCAGATAGTGGACAAAGGATTTATGGGCACCGCAGGCACCGCAATGGGCGAAGTAATGCACTTTAGATCAGTTATGAACGAGGTAAAGAGGCAAATAGGACTAAAGAAAAAGACATGCGAAGAAGTCACTGAGTGGGGCACTACCACCAAAAAGATATTATCACTAGCAATATTGCAAAAAGTCGACAAAGTTGTACTTGTGAAACAGAACAACAAGTTTTTTGAAGAAGTTGTGGAAGCGCTTGAAAAAGAAAAGGTTAATTTTGAGATAGTAAATCTTCCAGAACCGGTAAAAGAAAAAAAGAAATTATTTTGATACGGTGAAAAAAATGGCAACAAAAGAAACATGCACTTGCAACGGACCATGCGCGACACTCATGGAAACAAAGATAATTGTGGATGACGCCACTACAAAAGGAACTTTGGTTGAAAAAGGATTTGGAGAAGGAAAAGGCAGGGGACTGGTACTTGATCTGTTTGAAGCTATTTACTTAACAGAAAAAGGAAAGCTCTCTGTATGCGACAATAAAGGAAAAAGCATCTCAACAAAGAAACTCCTCACGCTCGGGCTTGAGAGCGACAAGAACTTTTACACCAAGAACGCCGTGTACGCTGACATCAAGGAAAAAGGGTATTGCATAAAGACCGGTCTGAAATTTGGATTTGATTTCAGAGTTTACCCTAAAGGAAAGAAAGTTGGCGAAGCACACTCGGAATACGGGTTGCATGTGGCCACGGAGAACGAAAAACTTAACATGACGCAACTAAGCAGGATGACCCGCCTCGCAGGAAACATCCACCTAAAAGCCGTGATAGCTGTTGTGGACCGCGAGGATGAGATAAATTATTACGAAGCAGAGAGATTGAATCTCTAAGATATTTCAATGACACAAGGTTTTGATTATGATAGAACTATTGCTCTGGATTCTCGCAGTGAGTGTAATAACGCTTGCGGGATCTTACTACGCAAAACGCTTTTCTAAACCGGATATGCTAATCGGACTCTATGTAGCATTTGTAGTGTTCAGCAATATCGCAGCAGTGAAACTAGTCGATTACAATATATTAGGGATTTCTTTCTTTGCTCCCGCGGCAACAATAATATTCTCAATCACATTTTTACTCACAGATATTGTGAACGAAAAGTTCGGCAAAGATGAAACCAAAAAAATGATCCTGATTGCGTTTGTTTCCCAAATAGCGGTGACTTTCTTCATTTGGCTCACACTTTCACTTACCCCCGCCCCTTTTTGGAAAGGAGAAGAATCATTCCAGGCAATACTAGGATTCGCTCCACGCCTTGCAATCGCAGGATGGATAGCTTTCTTTATCAGCGAGAACTTGGACGCAAGCATCTTTGACTGGTTCAAGAAGAAAACAAAAGGAAAAGCGCTATGGATGAGAAACGCTTTCAGCACGCTCCCTTCAATGCTAATCGATTCGATAGTGTTTGTAACGCTTGCGTTCTTTGGAACAATGCCTTTTGAGCAATTGATCTCTTTGATAATTGGATTGATAGTAGTAAAGTGGATTGTTGGAATAATCAATATTCCTTTCATGTACCTGAACAGATTCGTAATGAAAAAATAAAAAAATAGATCAACAGATGGCGCTTGAAAAGCGCCCCTGTGACTAAATATATCGAACTTTTGACATTTAGAAGTCGCAAGCTCTAACTGTTTTTCTTCCGTTTTCTTTTGCTCTTGCAGCTGCGTCCTTAACCATTTTAGCTACTTTAACGCTTATTGCATCAACAGCGTCTCCAGCTGTATTGCATCCTTCTGCCTTGATTGCGTCCTTTATCTTTGATGCTACTACTAATACTTCTGCCATAAACAATCTCCCCCAATTTGAAGCCGCTAATTTGTGCGACTTTCTTTGAAAATTGGCTCTAAAAGGTATTTAAATGAAATGGTTCAAAATGCTCTAAAATGGCTCAAAATGGCAAAAACACTCATTTCAGACAGTGCCCCAAAGGGCAAAAAAGCAAGCCTTAAATAAAGCCCCCTACGCAAGTATATTTGCCTGTGATGAATGCATATCTTCTGAGCTCGTGATGAATGATGGGCAAGCTGAGGCATTATTCTTTTCTTTTTTTAAAACATAAATTATAATACTCCCTAGCCCCCGATACTATTCAGATGCCTCAATACTCTAATCGAACGGTAAAAATTCCAAAGACTGGACAAATTGTCTCATTAAGGGATGCGCGCAAAGCCATGGGTGCAAGAGAATCCTATTTAGGGCAGACGCAATCGGCGTTGAGGAAGAAGCTGCTCGCCCAGCGCGCGGATTTTAATAAATTGGAACGCGTGGTCGAAGCATTCAATAGAACTGGAAAATATGCTTCTGCAGGAAAAGCTGCGGGAGTATCCGAAAAAACAGCCCAGCACTGGGTCAAGGGAATAAAATTACCAAAAAGAGTTTCAATCAAATGGAGCGAAAAAGCCATAGGAAAAAGAAAACCACTAGTGATAACACAAAAAAAAGCTGTTTCATTCGCATATGTTTTAGGCGCAATGATGGGAAATGTAAGCAGGGATCTTATAGGAAGGGATCAGAAGCAGGGAAGGCTCAGCATGGCCGTAAAAGATCTTTCATTCGCACAAGAATTTAGCAGGAAGCTTGAGGAATCGACCGGAATGAAGACCAAGATAAAGCGAACCATACGAGGACAATGGCTTGTGGATATCGGCTCAAGAAATATCATTCAGCTATTCAACGAGCTTACAATGTATGGAAATAAAATACCCACAACGTTTGGCAACAAGAATAGCGCAACAAAAGCCAAGCTCGAAAGCGAAGGAAGTATCACACAATTTCTCATAACACCACAAGAAAGACTCGAATTCTTGCGCGCGCTTTATGACAGCCACGGTAGCATAAGAACGTCAGGCCCTTCAAAGACAAGAGTCATTGTAATAAAACCAAAAAACCCCCAAATTTCAAAGTTCATCCAAGAGTCACTTAAAGAAAATAAAATATCATCCGCCTCGCGCAATGATGGGACAATTGCAATACCTTCAACCGAAAACAGGCTTTTCATGAATTCAATCGGATTTAGAACAAATGCCAAACTTTAACCCTTCTTTCCCAAAAACAATCACATATTTATTCAGTTCGCCACCGGATATTCTAGCAGATGGAAGAGAAGTGCGGAGTCTGCGGAGTAAGTGGACGAAAAAGCGCAGAACTAATTCTTTATAGAATGCTTGTCCAAATGCAGCACAGAGGACAACTCTCTGCAGGAATAACTTCCTACAAGCCAAAAGACGCCCACATACTTTACACGTACAAAGATATCGGCCTTGTGAACTCGGTCTTCAAGGCGGAGAACGCTGCAAAGTTCGCAAACATAATGGAAAAACTTTCCACGGATACCGGAATTGGACACGTAAGATATGCCACAAGCGGAGGAGACGATCCGACATATGCGCAGCCGTTTGAGCACCTGCACGGAAAAAAGAACAGATGGTTTTCTCTTTGCTTCAACGGGAACATCGCAAACTACGAGGAGACAAGAAAAAATCTTGAAAAACAAAATTATCATTTCATAAGAAAAACGGATACCGAACTCATGCTGCTTCTACTCGCAAAAGAACTCAAAGGCTCAAAAAGTCTGGCAGAGTCTTTCAATAATCTTTCAACACACCTCGACGGCGCATATAGCATAGGCTTCCTCAATGCCGAAGGAACAATCGCCGCTGCAAGAGATCCGCTAGGATTCAAACCGCTCTGCTACTCGCACGATGACGGAGAAATCGCTTTCGCCTCGGAAAGCGTTGCACTTGAAAATAACGGATTTGGAAATGTAAAAGATATTAAGCCAGGACAAATGATTATCAAGGAAAGGGATTCATTTAGCATAGAAACTTTCGCAAAAAGCGAAAGATGCGCGCACTGCTTCTTTGAATGGGTTTACTTCGCCCACCCCGCATCAAAAATCGAAGGAAAACTTGTGTACGAAGCAAGATATAATCTGGGAAAAGAACTTGCAAGAGAAGAGACGCAAAAAATAGACAAAGACTGCGTAGTTGTTTCGGTGCCTGATTCAAGCACCCCCGCAGGATATGGATTTGCAGAACAACTTGGTTTGCCAATAAGAGAAGGACTAATAAGAAACAGATATGTTGGAAGAACATTCATACAATCAAGAGACAGAGCGCAAAGAGTAAAAGAAAAATTCATGCTGATAAAAGATGTTTTCAAGGACAAAAAAGTGTTCCTAATCGAGGACAGTATTGTAAGAGGAACTACATTAAAAAACCTCATAAGCTATATCAAGGAAAACGGTCAGCCAAAAGAAATCCACGTAAGAGTTTCCTGCCCGCCGATAATGCACCCCTGCTTTTATGGAATAGATATGAGCACAAGAAAAGAGCTCATCGCCGCGCGCAAGAAAATTGATGAAATAGCAAAAGAAATAGGGGCTGACTCGCTAAGATACCAAAGCACTGAAGGAATGATAAAATCCATCGGATTGCCTCAAAAAGACCTTTGTATGGCTTGCTTAAACGGAGAATACCCTACTGAAGCAGGAAATAAGTGCTCTGAAAAAGACGGGCAATGCAAATTGCACTGAGCCGCCTACAATCGCGTTAATCCAAAAACACCCACCACAAAATAC
>JBBSVX010000014.1:8272-18634 GCA_038046585.1 archaeon | reverse complement strand
CATTTATCAAAAGCTCAACAAGCACGTCAAGCTTCTTCTTGTCTTCGCCTGTTATTCTGTTTGAAAGAAGTCTGTAAGCGAGATCGGAAAAGTCCTTCTTTACCTGTTCGGCAAATTTTAGATCAACCATCTTTTCTACGGGGAGCTTTGATTGGGACAGTATCTCAATCTTGACTTCATCAAGAGTAATTCTTGTTCCTTCTCCAATCTCGGGAAAAGAGATATCATAGAATGGGACGAATTCGCCCTCTTTTTCCCCCAACTGGATTATTACTTTGGCCTTGCAGTTATTGAGCTCGTATCTTTCGTGAGTGCATACGTTGAAGTTTGATTGAGGTCCGTGGGATTCTTCGTGGGCGTTAACTTTCTCTTCGCTCTTCTTGCGCACCAAAGAATGCAAGTGCTTCCCTTTTGTTTTTTTCTTTGCCATCCATTTCACCGTTAAGTATTATTCGCTCATTTCTCCCTTCTTGTTTAACACAAGCTTCGGGCTTCCTATTATTGGATACTCAATCTCAATCTTTTTTGTGTCTTCAAATACTTCTGCCAATTCTAAAACCCTTTTTTCGTTGATATTCATCTTTCTTGCAAGATCCTTTGCTGTTATTGATCCTTTTTGTTCAATGATATCATACATTTCGTCAAATATTGTATTTATTCCGCCCTTGTTATGCACCACAAATCCGCTCTTGGGTGTTGGTACTTTGGAGGGAACGTAGTCTTGAAGAATATTATTTTTAGCTTTAATAAATGTTCTCTTAGCTTCTATTTTGCGTTCTTTTTTTTGGAATATTCCAAATCCTGCGAGCGTTTTTCCCAAATCAAAGCCGGATCTTTCGGTTTTTGATTCCTTTATTTTTGGATGCTCCGGGGGCCTTTCTTTTTCTTTGGGCTTAGTTTCAGTTTCAGCCTTCATTGCTATCTTTTGGGCAAGTTGTTGTGCAGGGGAAGGGTCTTTCTTTAGCGTTTTGATATCAGCATTTCTTGTAGCAAATGCAACAGCAGGGCTCTTTTTCTTTTCGGCGCCATAGTGCGTCATGGCTGTTGCAAAGTTTCCTGTATCCTTTGCTATTTGCTTTTCAATCATCTCCATCTTTTTCCGGTAAGGCTCTGGGATGATATAACTCTTTGGCGCTTCATTTCCCTTTTTGCCCGGGGGGGTCAAGAACTCGATTTTTCTTTTTCGGTGCTCTGGAATAATTACCGGGTGAGCTTGATTGGCCCCTACAGAGGAAGAGTATTCTGTAACGTGAGTTTCTTTAGTTTTATCAGTATTTGTTTCTTTTTTTGCATCAGTGAAGTGCGGATTTTGCGGGCTAGGTCTTGCCTGCCTTGTGCTGTCGTGCGCAGGGTGGGTATCAGTGAAATGTTTTTTCTTCGGTATCAGATAATCCATTCCGGAAAGCATTGATGAGATGGTTTCTTTTTTGCTTACATGTACGTGGTGCTCGGGGAGTCTAGCAGTTTTTTCTTTGCACACAGGGGACTCATTAAGAAGCTCATTCATATCTATGCTTTCGCTTTCTCTTCTTTCGTCATGGACTCTTCCCACTTCATCCCAAATGGGGTCCTTTTGCAAAACCTTTTTTGGTTTCTTTACCTTGTTTTTTTTTGCCATAAAGTTTCCTTTTTGCTTTGATTTTTCTGATATTATAACACTTTTCAGCCTTTTTAACTTAACTCTTACAGTCCAAACATTTTGTTTCTTTTTGTTTTTTTGAGTTGCTTAGGATCATTTGTTCTGGCTTAGCCAGGAGTATTAGTTTGGTTTATTGTTATTGGCTTGTGAATCCGAACCCGCCCAGTTTTGGGATGTTTAATAGGTTCATATCGGGGCCAATTTCAAAGAGCGCGTTATCAAATTCTACGGTGTTTGATAGGCTTACTAGAGGGTTTGTTGTTGTGAATTGCCAGCCTGAAGAATTGTAGCTGAATATGACATGCTCGTTTCCAGTCGATCTGACATCCACGCTTCCCGCCTGTGAAAGATCTATATAATCATCAAAAGAAAAGAAGACTCCTGACGTATCGTTCCATGTTATTGTCAGCTTGACCGGATTTGAACATGCGCCGCAAAGGGGGAGAGTACTATCGGTGTTATTCGCATTTGCAGTCTCGTTTAAGTCTATTCTTATTGATTTTACATTTGCGGTGTTACTGTCAAAGTAAATCGCAGTGTTTGTTCCAAATCCTGTGGTCGGAGAGTGTCTTATTGTCATTTCCTTTCCGTGAGCATAAATCCTTCCAACATCTACTGCGCCGATATTTAGTCCCACAGTTCCGGGAAATTCTTGGACCAAAAACCCGTTAGCGTTTGACAGCTGAGTGGAGATTGAGCCTCTTGCAGAGGTGTTTGGGAATGTTTCAAAGAACGTAAAATTCGTGTCATTTTGCGCCCAAGTTATTTCCCCGCCTCTATAAACCTCTCGGGCAGTATCAAGCGCATTCTGCTCGATTTGCATTACTCTCTCTCCGGCTATGGCAATGTTCACTGTCGCATTTCCCGCGCCCTTAATCTGCTGGAGATTCACTGCCGTGCCTATGAGCATTATTGCCATAAAAAAGGTGGCTAATGTGATGAAGATTCCTTTGGAGTTCATTGCCCGTTCTCCGAAATAGCCGCGAGCGTTCATTGTTTTCTCACCCACACATCAAGTTTTGCAGAATTGTAATACCCTATCGCGTTTCCTGAATAGGTGTAGAAAACTTTTCTTGATTCGACATAGTCTACGGTACTTAACTGGGTGATTTGGTCGCCGAAGTAGAAGGTGGAATCAAGATTGTAAGTTCCTGCGTTTAGGATGTATCGTTTCACTTCGAGCCTGTATTTATATTGCGGCGAAATATAAGACGAAAATAAAGTATCTATGGAGGAACTATTGAGCCCTTGTATTATGTTTGCGTCAATCCCAGTCTTAAGCATGTCGTCCGCTGCGAATTTGTGGGCCATTTTTGTCAAAGAGTAGTCTTGGGGAAGCATGCTGGTTGAGACGAAAGCAATCGCAACTAATAGTATTACTGCTGCTACGAGCGCATCAAGAATGAAAGAAAATCCTTTTTGTCCTGAAGAAGCGACGTTTTCTCTTGTTCGTTCCCTACTTTTCATAGATTATCAGTACTCCTTTTTTTGGGGAACCATCCATCAGAAATGTCCTTTGTACTGCCATCGCTTTCTTTCCGCCCCTCGCGCCATAATTCAAATAAGTGTTTGAAGCGTCAGTTATAGTGACATAAAAATCGTATCCTTCTATCCCAAGCATTCTTTTCATCGAATTATAGTTCTGGAGCGCAAAACAGTCCACTTTTTTTCTTGAAACTTTTCCTGCCTCGTCGGCTATCCCTCCATTAAGGCAATTCTTGTCCGAAAGCATGTGGCTAAATGCATTGATTGAAGCGAGATGCATGTCTTGGGTGCTGTTCTCATACAGTGCAGTGTTTGTTTGAAGGTTTGACACCCAAACGCCTCCGGCAAAGATAAGCATGGCCATGAATCCTGCCACCATCAGGTCGTAGCTTTCAATCTGGCCCCTTTCTTCTTTGCCCAAAAGACTCATAAAAACCAACGCGCTCATATTTAATTCTCATTGCTTGAAAGTAAAACCACTCTTGTGGGTGTAGGAAATATTCAAATCCCCCGTTACTATTTGCATCGCCTTCTTTGTGGGCTCTGTGGAACAAAACACTCCGCTAAAAGGAGAAGTGTCGGAAGGATTATAGTTTACGAGTATTAAATCATCATTGAGGTAGAAGTTCATGTCAGCTCTTCCGGCCCATTTTAGCGAAGAGTTCTTCACTTCCCTAATGGCTTGCGCCAGCGAATCGCATGCGGCTTCCTCGTATATGGAAACCTTTCTTTCATCAATGAATCTGCTTTGCGACGATGTGTAGGCCAATACAGCAATTAGGAACACTAAAAATATTGCAGCCCCGATCATGGTCTCCATGCCTATCTGACCCGAGGAAGACCTGCTGCTTTTCATGCTATCATAAGAGTCTTTTCGCGAATAAATACCTTTTGATGGTCAAAATCATCTTCTCGTCGGCAAGCGTATTGAAGAGTAGAATTGCAAGGTATTTTGCATATGCTTGTTTGGTTAGTGATTTTCTTCAAAGTTGAAGTCGTTGATGTAAATTCTTTTCACCCAGTTTCCGCCAGTACTGTTTCTTAGAGTGGCTGAGAAGTCAAGATACCTTCCAATCTTGTTCAATGAAACCCACGAATTAGGGGTTATGCATGATTGGAATGAATCTACAGTAGCCGGGCTTGTCTCTGCCGCACCATAATTCAAATCAATGCAACTTGTTTGAGAATTGACATCAGCGGTGACAAAGACCCTTATCCATGTGGATCCCGCGACGCCTGAGTCAAGCTCGTTAGCAAAGAAAGTGCCCCTAAATGCGCTATCATATCTGGCTTTTATTTCGGCCGATGTGAGCACCCGGTTATACAATACCGTTTCATCGATGGAACCGGAATATTTTTTTCCGATGACAAAGTTGTTGTCGTTAAGATTTATCTGTGAAGTGGAACTTGCGCCCGCCGTCTGCACTCCATTAACATAGAGCCTCTGCTGAGGTGCTGAAGAATCCTTGTTGTAAGTGAGCGCCAAATGCACCCATTCACTACTTATTGGAGCGTATATTTCAGTTCCGTTGATGAATGCGAAAGCGCTGTCAACCGTGGCCATCAGTCCATAAGAATTTTCCTTGAACACTCCAGAATTGCCCGAAGCCATTCCGAAAGTGATTGTCTTTCCGTAGTTTGTGGGTCCCGTGTAGGCGATGGCGTAGATGCCTTCAGCAACTTGGATTAAGTGAGGTTCTAATCCTAATCCTGTCTCATAAGTCAGGGTATCTATGGGAGAATTTCCTATCGCACCATTTGAGAATATTTGCCTAAGTTCGACAACACCGATGTTTGCCGTTCCTTCATAAGCAATCGCAACAATTCCTTCGGAAAACTTTATCATCGAAGGGCTTCCTGAGTCGGTCGAGTTGAATTCCAGCGAAGCAAGCATCGCGTCGCTCATGTTCCCATCAGCATTGGAGCTGAAGGTGATGAGGTAACCGTTGTTTGAAGGGAGGTCCTCATGAGAAATGACATAAATGTCTCCTATCGCGTGCGTTACATTGACCTGCGCAACTCCTGGCGTGCTGAATTCTACGCTATCTTTTAGGGTAATAGCTGTCCCTGCCGGATTTATGTCTATGCTCTTTGCATACCCTCTGTTTGATGCCCCTCTGTACGCGACGATGAATGTGTTCGCATCAGCCTTTGTCATTCCAGGGTATTGTCCGTTGGATGCATCAAATTCTAGGACCCCCAGAGTCGCATTGCTAATATTTCCTGCCGAATCTATGCTGAAAGTTTTCATAAATCCATCCGCGCCTTGCCCCTGATAAGAAACGGCATAGATGGCTCCTGTGACAGGCAGAATTGTGGGGTAAGAACAATCCGCAGTGTCAAACTCGAGGCTGTCTATCGTCGCGTTACTTATATTTCCTACAGAGTCAACGCTAAATGTTCTGACAAATCCGTCGCCAGCATCTCCTTGGTAAGTGACAGCAAATATTGAAGAGTTCACTTGTGTCATGCTTATCATGTCTGCAAAGAGAGTGTCAAACTCGAGGATATCTATTTGGGTTTCATTTATGTCTCCCAAAGAATTTATCTTGAATGTCTTCACATACCCGTCAGATGCTTGCGTAATGTCCTGATATGCAACAAGATAGATGTCGTTTTGGCCGAGTGGCGCAAGATAAGATGAAAGGATTGATGACGTTGTGTGGACTCCCGAATCTATTACATTATTATCAATGGAGTTATTGGTTGGTTTTGCCAATAAAAGCGGTTTGAACCATGCTTCAAGCGTGATGTCATCAGAGAGGTCAAGTGTTGGCGAGTCCGCAACTGAAGCATAATTTGAAGATCCGTCTGTATAAAGGGCGTTAGTATCCCAAATGCCTTCAACAGAATTGTTCGCGGAGCCTAAAAGTAATCCATTATTGTCCGCCCCTGCAATGTCTTCTATTACGCTTCCCTGTTTTTCGTTGAACTTGAAATAAATTTTTGCGGAAGAATCAAGCGCGGGCGCCTTGAGATAGTTCCTGTCAAGTTCCCCGTTAAGTCCGAGATTGTTGTCCTTTTTCGAATAGCTTTTGTTTGAGCACCACGTAAAAAGATGCGAGCCGCCAGAACAGTTGATATCGTGGAAGAATGCGTTTCCCGTTAAAACGAGAACAGTTACTTCCAAATAAGATTGGACATTTTGATAATTTGTATCAACTTTCACATAACCCGTGTATGTTCCTGCGAGGGTCCCGTTTGGAACAAAAATGTTTGCGTTGAAATCTATTACCTGTGAAGGATTTATAGTTGAAGGAACTGCGGTAAGAGTAACAAATTGGGCGACGGTTCCCGTAACATACTCATTTAGGTCGCCTATTGCAAATCCCCCTGAATTTGTCAGAGTATACTGTTGTACCACAGAATTGTTAGGATAGATTGAGTGGCTCGCGGTCGAAGGGGCGAGAGTGAGAACGCTTGGGGCTAGGACAGTTATTTGGAGATAAGATTGCTGCAGACCTGCATTAGAGTCAATGTTAATATAACCTGTGTAAGTTCCGGGGGTAGTTCCTCCGGGGATTAGGATGTTGGCGTTGAAATCAATTATTTGGGAAGGATTAATGCTTGAAGGTATTGAAGTGAGGGAAACAAAGGGCGAAATTGTTCCTGTAACTGAACTGCTTAGTCCGTCAATAATTTGTGTGCTGCTATTGGTGAGCGTATATTGTTGTACCGCTGATCCTCCAGCGTTCAAAGAGAAAGATGATGATGAAGGGCTCAAAAATAATTGGGCTAGGGTCTCGCTGATAAACACTGTGCCAATTCCGTTTACCTGCAGGTTAAGCGTATGCGTCCCTTCAGTCAACGGAAGGGACCCGCTTACAATCGCTTTCGTATCGGCATAAACGGTCGCTTGCGAATCATCAACAAAAATAGTGTAGCCTACAATGTTTCCCGCAACTGTTTGGCTAGAAATATTATCTGGCAAATCTATGTATATCGTGAGCGTGCTGCCCGGCCCAAGAGCATATATCTGGTCGACTGCAGAAGAAATGGCACTAACAGCCGTTGTGGCTTTCGCGCTCCTGACTGAAGTATTGACAGATTCCGATGCATAAAAAAAAGCTATTCCGATGAGCACCATAAAGAAACCTGCAATCATCAAGTACTCTATTGAAGATTGGGCGCTCTTTTGCCTGTTCGTTTTGGTGAAAGCCATGCCAAAAGTAAGGTTTTTGCTTTTTTTAACCTTTTCCTAAAGGGTAATTGGTTATGTGCGGCATAGTGGGGTTTGCGGGTTTTAGTAATGCAGAAGAACTTTCAAATAGCGCGTTAAAAGTGATGAAAAATAGGGGCGTGGACTCATCAAAAATCCTCGAAATAGCTTCAAAGCCCGCTCAATTAATTTTTGGCCACAATTTGCATTCAGTGGTTGATTTTGTTGAGCAACCTCTTGTGAGCAAGAGCGGAGCGCTTGTGATAAATTGCGAAATATACAATTGGCAAGAGCTTGCAAAGAAACACAAAGTCAGCGCGAAGAATGATGCTGAACTTGTGTTAGCGCTTCTTGATTCTTCGTCAAAATCAGAAAAAGATTTCAAAGCGCTTGTAAATGAGCTTGATGGTGATTTTGCTTTTGTATATTATTCAAAGAGGCTTGGGAAATTGTTTGTTGCAAAAGATATTGCTGGAGTAAAGCCGTTAGTTTTCTTTCACGACAAGAAATCAAAGCGTTTTGCATTCGCTTCAGAAAAGAAAGCCCTTCCATTTAGTTCAATCCATTTAAATCCAAGGAAGTTGCTTGTGTTTGATTTGAAGAGCGGCGCATTAAAAGAAATCACCCTTAAAATCAATTCTTTAAAGTCAAAAAGTCCTTCCTTAAAACATCTTGCCGAAATAAAATCTGCGTTTGTTGAGGCTGTTTCAAAAAGAATTCCTCAAAAAAAGTTCGGTCTTCTTCTTTCGGGCGGAATTGATTCAACGCTCATCGGGAAAATAATGCAATCAAAGGGCGCAACATTTGGATGCTACTTTGCGGGCATTGACGGTTTCTTTGAACCAAAAGATTTGGAATTCGCCCGCGTAGCTGCAAAAGAAGTCGGTTCGCGCCTTGACACTGCAATGGTATCTTTGGATAATTATGAAAAAGCTCTTCCTGAAATAATAGCTTTGATTGAATCTACAGATCCTGTTCGGGTGGGCGTGGCTTCAGTGATACATTTTGCTTCACGTCTCGCAGCTGATAATGGGTGCAAAGTAGTAATTTCTGGGCTTGGCGCTGATGAACTGTTTGCTGGCTATTCAAGATTTGCAAACTCAAACGACATAAACAAGGACTGCTACTCATATTTCATAAAAATGTACGAAAATGACCTTTACTTTGAGGATATCATTACAATGAATGCGAAAGCAGAATTAAGAGTGCCCTTCCTTGACCGAACGCTAGTGGAGAAGTCTTTTGCGCTTGATCCAAAGTACAAGATTGACCCAAAATCAGGGTTGAACAAAAAGGTTCTCCGAGACATTGCGCTTGAAATGGGTCTTCCTAGTGAAATTGCTCTTCGCCCAAAAAAAGCCGCCCAATATGGGAGTAATTTTGACAAAGCGCTTGAATTTTTGGCGAAAAAAAATGGTTTTGCGGGCAAGGCGGATTATCTAAATTCGCTGGCAAAAAAAAGTGATGGCGCTTTAAAACAAACCGAGGGTCTTCCAATCGCAGCGCTCGTTTCCACTGGAAAGGATTCTATTTTTGCATTGCATTTGATGAAAAAGCAAGGGTATGATATTCGCTGCATTATTACAATAGATTCGAAGAACAAAGACTCTTTCATGTTTCACACGCCAACAGTGTCACTTGCAAAACTTCAGGCAGATGCCCTAGGTCTGCCGCTTATTATTGCGAGTACTCCTGGCGAAAAAGAGAAAGAGCTTGTTGCCCTTAAGAAAGCAATTGCTAAGGCAAAGAAGAAATATAAAATTGAAGGCGTTTCTTCAGGCGCACTATTTTCAAATTATCAGCGTGAAAGAATCGAACTTATTTGCGAAGAAGAAGGAATCAGATCGTTTGCCCCTCTGTGGCACTTAAACCAAGCGATATATTTGCGCCAGCTTGTGGACGCGGGATTTGTCGCGGTAATTACAAGAATTGCCGGGGCCGGGTTTGACGAGAGTTGGCTTGGGAGAAAAATCGATTCTTCCGCAATTGCAGATCTTGCCAAGCTTGAAGCAAAGTACAAGATAAATGTTGCTGGCGAAGGGGGGGAATATGAAACTCTTGTTCTTGACGCGCCGATATTTTCAAAGAGAATTGTGATTGAAAAATCAGAGAAAATAGTTCAAGGCGAAAACACCGGGACGCTCATTATAAAGAAAGCTAGTCTTGTAAAAAAGTGACTCAATTTATTCGTATCTGAGCGCGTCAACAGGATCAAGATTTGCGGCACGAAGCGCCGGGAAGTACCCTGCGCCCATTCCAACTATTAGTGAAAATGCCATTGCGCCAAGAGTTATTTCAGGCGTTATTGCCGCTTCGATTGCGAATCCTGCTGCTGTTCCTGAAATTGCTACAATGCTTGAAAGTCCGTACCCACTAATTAGTCCAATTATTCCGCCAATAAGCCCAATGAATCCTGCTTCAAGCATGAACATGCTTGCTATCATTGAATTTGATGCTCCTAGTGCTTTCAGGAGTCCTATCTCTTTTGTTCTTTCAATTACAGCAGCTATCATCGCGTTAGCAATCCCTATCCCGCCAACAACAATCGATATTCCTGCAATCCCGACAAGGAAAAGAGTAATGATTCCATAAACCTGATTAATCATATCTAATATTTTTTCTGATGAAAGCACAGTAACGCTTCTCTTCCCGTATTTTTCAATGAAATAATCCTCAACCTCTTCTGCTGCAAGAGCCGTGTTTTCAGGCGTATTTGCGAGCGCAATGATATATAGCGGTGAAGGATCTGAAACTATTCTTCTAAGTCCATCAGTTGACATGAAGATTACATCATTTTGGTTTGATTGATCTCCGGGGACAGTTTGCTCTTGCTTTAGCGTTCCGACAACTTTGTAATCCATCCCGCCAATAGTTAGAGTTTTTCTAAGATCCACTATTTCGTCAAAAACGTTATTTTTTACCGAGGCTCCTATCATCACTCCTGAAGGGTCGTTTGTCTGAAGCTCTCTTCCTTCATCTATCTTGAGCATTCCTGAATCATAAAACACGCTCGCATCTTCCGCATCCGCCGCCATTATCATTAGGTTTTTTTTCTGCCCGCCATATTCTACCCATGTCT
>JBBSVX010000014.1:0-8262 GCA_038046585.1 archaeon | reverse complement strand
TCCCAGAAATCGCCTCTATTTGCCTAAGATCCGCAGCGGTAATCTTTGATGTGCCCGACAGTCCTCCCGGCGCTACCCCTGTTAAATTTCCAGGATAAATAAATATCATGTTCGACCCGAACATCTCAAATTGCTTTTCAACGGCAATATTGAGTCCTTCGCCCATTGAAAGAAGGCTTACTATAGCAGCGACTCCAATTATTACCCCTATTAGTGTAAGAAAAGTTCTCACTCCCTGTCTTCGCAAATTGCTAAGCGCATTAAATACAAATTCAGTGTCCATATCACTCGTACCTCAATGCATTTACCGGATCCATTCGAGCTGCGCGAAGCGCAGGATAGAATCCGGCACCCATTCCGACAAGCATGGAGAAAGCGAGCGCTCCAAAAGTTATCTGCGGATTTATTGCGGCTCCAAGAGCGAATCCTGATGCGTTGCCTGCAAAAGAAACAATTAGTGCAAATGCGTATCCTATTACAATTCCTATTATTCCTCCAACCATGCCGATGAAACCCGCTTCAAGCATAAACATAGAGAGGACCAGTTCGTTTGAAGCGCCAATCGCCTTGAGTATCCCTATTTCTTTTGTTCTTTCAAGAACCGAAGTTACCATGGAGTTGGTTATTCCTATTCCGCCGACAAGCATTGAGATTGCGCCTATTCCGACAACAAACACTGTGATGAGGCCAAGCAGTTGGTTGACTTGTCCGAGTATGCTCTCTGAAGATGAAACAAGAACGCTGTCTTCGCCGTACTTGTCGTCGAAGTATGCCTGAATGTCGTCAGCTGCGCCTTCAACGCTTTCCTTGCTCGTGGTTTTGACAAATACTATCCCTGGGGTGGCGTCGTTTGCGATTCTTTTGAATCCTTCATAAGACATCATTACCATGTTGCCTGAGTTTGGCCCGCCGCCAAATGATGTGTTTGCCGGTTTTAGTATTCCAACTACCTTGTAATCCTCGCCATTAATTTTTACTTGCTTTCTAAGCACTATTTCTTTTTCGAATGTGGGGTGTGCAATTCTGTCCCCTATCATCACTGCGCCTGATTCGTTTGCCGCAATTCTTCTTCCTTCCCCTAACTCGAAAAATCCTACATTGTCGAATATGCTTGCCTTGGAAGATTCAACAGCGCTTATGGAAATGGTTGATTTTTCTTTTTCATATTCCATTACTGCGGAAGTGGAATAAATTGGAACAACATCCATTACTCCGGAAGTGTTTTCCATATTTGAAATGTCTGAGGTGGTAATGGTTGTTTTAAACATTCCAAATGTCGCCGCACCGGGGATTACAAATATTGTGTCAGATCCGAGTCTTTGGACTTGGGCTTCAACAGCTGAGGTGAGTCCTCCGCCTATTGATATTAGGCTGACAATTGCAGAAACTCCTATTATTATCCCGAGAAGAGTGAGAAAAGTTCTTGTCTTTGACCTGCTCAAATTCTTTGCAGACGCCTCTATAAGATCGATTACTGAAAACATCCCAAGTATCACTCTAAAAATAATTCGGGGGCGTTACATTATTTTGCCGACTTTCTTTTCGTCTTCGACTCTGCCATCTCTGATGAATATTTGCTGTTCGGCTCTTTTTCCCACATTCTTGTCATGGGTTACAAGTATGACAGTTCGTTTTTCCTGCTTGTGCAGTTTGTCAAGTATTTCCATGACATTTTGCCCTGAATTTGTGTCAAGATTTCCAGTAGGTTCGTCAGCAACTATGAGCGGAGGATCCATCGCAAGCGCCCTTGCGATTGACACTCTTTGTTTTTGTCCGCCAGAAAGCTCGTTTGGTTTATGAGTCATTCTGTCTTTTAGTCCAACGCTTTGGAGAAGTTCTTTTGCTCTTATTTCCCTTTCCTTGCGCGGCATTCCATTAATCCACATTGGTGTCATAACATTCTCAAGTGCTGTAAGCCTTAGAAGCAAATGGAAAGTCTGGAACACAAATCCTATTTTCATCCCTCTGAATGATGCAAGATCTCCATTAGTCATCTTAGTGGTGTTTACTCCTTCAATGTAAACGTTCCCGCTTGTAGGCTTCATCATGGTGCTTAATATATCAAGCAAAGTTGTCTTTCCTGACCCTGAAGGACCCATTATTGAAAGATACTCGTTTCTCCTGACGCTGAAGTTTACCTTGTCAAGCGCGATGACTTTTTCTTCACCCATTCCATAAATCTTTGAGACATTCTCAAGCTGTATTATAGCATTCTCTTTGGCCATTGCTTATTCCCCTAAACAAAATTTATTTGACACAAACTTACTTTAGCGCCTCTTCAAAAACTCTTCTCAGTTCGGTCTCTTCCAGATTAAGGTCCTGCTTTTGCTCGAAGCCATTTCCAATTCGGTAATATTTGCATCCGATGAGGAAAACTGGTATTGATCCTTCCGAGTTTGTTTGCTGGAAAAGCGCTACTTCAGCTTCGGGTATCGTTCCTTCCACTTCAGGAGTCAATGAATCATCCTTTGTGTCAAGCTGCCAGTGGTAAGCCATAATTTTGTTGGCATCCATGTATTCTTTTGCAACCCTATCAAAAGTCGGTCTTATCCATTCGCAGTGGGGGCACCAAGTAGTTGAATATAATCTTACAACAGGTTTTCCTTCTATTCTGCAGATTTCTTTGCCGTTGTCTTTGAATGTTGATCCGCCAAGACCCGTGCACCCAAAAAGAAAAATTGCTGAAATTGCCAGAACGCAGAATATTAAAATTACTTTTTTATTCATAACATCAACCCCTCAAAGATTGTATAGTTTCTATCACAAAAACCATCGTTCTACTTATTAATATACTCCTCGCGATGTTTTGGCATAATCAAGCGTGATCTAGTGAAAGTCATTTCATTTCAATTTATTTGAGCGCTTTTGCCTCTTAGGCTTTAGCCTAACCAAAAACAAACCCTTTTTATTCATAATAACAGTAAATATATCAGATTCTCGCAAGTGTGCGGGGGCAGCAGTTTTGAACAAGGGGATGATAAAAATGGCTGTATGGAAGAAAAGCAAAACACCTGATTTTGGATTAATTCAAGCGGCGGGCATAATTGCCCTGGTAGTAATAATAGGGGCGATATTTATCGTTGCGGCTCCAAAAGAAATCCTGCCGTCAGCAGTCGTTGGAGTATCAAATATCGAATACTTTACAAGCTACGAAGAAATGGTGGCTTATTTCAAATCAGCACAAGGAAGTTCATCCGGCAGATATGATGGCGGTCTAGTTCCTATGGGGGGAATTGCAGAAAATGTCATAAAAGCTACTGGTGTGGCAACAAGCACTTCTCCTGCGCCTAGCGTTAGTGGCTCCACGGATTTTTCAACAACCAATATCCAAGTTGAAGGGGTGGATGAAGCCGATATAGTAAAAACAGATGGAAAGTATGCTTACATTATAGCAGGAGACAAGCTCTATATTGTAGACGCTTACCCTGCGGAGAACTCTACTCTTCTCTCAACAATAACTTTTGATGAAGGTTACACTCCTTCTGAAATGTTCATTAAAGGAGACAAGGTTTTAGTATTTGCGAACAAGTATAGCTACGGCGGGTATTATGGCGGATATTATGATGTACTGCCTGCAACAAAAGTGGCGTGCGTTGATTGCGTATCCTCTCCATCTAGCGGAGAGGGAAGCACAAGCCCACCTCAGTTTGGTTCAAGCGGAATAGTTGCCGCATTTGTATACAATGTTTCAGACAGATCTAGCCCTGTCAAAGAAAAAGAAGTGGAGTTTGAAGGCTCCTATCTCAGTTCAAGAATGATAGGTTCATACGCGTATTTTGTTGTGAACAACTACCCAAACATATACTATTACACATACGCTGAAGACGGATCTTCAACAGAAACAGTTAGCGATAGTATAATACCTGAAATGAGAATTGACGGTGTTGTTAGTGATGTCGCTCCTGTTACAGAAATAGGATTCATACCTGATTTTAGGCCGCAAAGCTTTGTAACAATCGCATCACTTAATTTAGACACAATGGATGTTGCAAGCGAAACAGTTGCAGCATCAAGCCAGAACATCTACGCTTCACAAAATAACTTGTACTTGGCGGATATCACTTGGGTAAGGGATGAAAACACGCCATTGCCTCTCCAGGTGTTAAGAAGCATATACGTTCCTAATTGGGCAAGCACAGAAAAAACATCTGTGGCAAAGTTTAAACTTGAAAATGGAAATGCTTTATTTGTTGCAGAAGGACTTGTTCCAGGACACATACTAAATCAGTTCTCAATGGACGAGTACGACAACCACTTTAGAATTGCTACAACTGTTGGCGAAGTGTGGGGCGAAGGAGCCTCGCAATCAAGAAACAACATATATGTTCTTGGTCCTGATATGAATATTGTAGGGACTCTTGAAGACCTTGCTCCCGGCGAGAAGATATATTCCTCAAGATTCATGGGGGCAAAAGGATATCTTGTAACATTCAAAAAAGTAGATCCATTATTTGTAATAGATCTTTCGAATCATTCAGACCCTAAAGTTTTAGGAAAGCTGAAGATTCCAGGGTACAGCGATTACCTCCACCCAATTGATGAAACACACATAATTGGTCTTGGAAAAGAAGCGATAGATTCTGGATACGGGGACTTCGCATGGTATCAGGGAATAAAGATGGCAATATTCGATGTATCTGATGTTGCAAACCCGAAAGAAATGTACAAAGTAACAATTGGGGACAGAGGGACAGATTCATACGCTCTCTACGACCACAAAGCATTCCTCTTTAACAAAGAAAAGCAGTTGCTTGTAATCCCTGTAATGCTTGCGGAAATATCCGAGGCAGACAAGAACAGATCTCCTGAAGAAGTAGGGTGGAGCCCAGCATACGGCGAATCCACTTTCCAAGGAGCATTCGTGTTCAATGTTTCGCTTGAGAACGGAATAAGCGAAAGAGGAAGAATAACTCACGTGACTGCGGAAGAAGAACTCAAAAGAGGATACTACTATTCAGACTCATACTCTGTGAAGAGATCCTTCTACATCGACAAGTATCTCTACACGATGTCGGATAGTATGCTTAAGGCAAACGATCTTTCAACGCTCGCAGAGATAAGTTCGGTTCCGCTCAACACCGATATCCCTGATTACGGATATTACTACGAGTGAATAATAATAAAAAAATAGTTTGAAGGGGCAGGTCAAAATTGACCGCCTCTTCACTTTTTTTAAACAAAATCTCAAAAAAGAAAGTTATTTCTTTCCTGCGAGATTCTTTTTCTTAACATATACCCAAAGCTTTTTCGTCATTTCGCTTGGAGCTATGTCTCCTGAGCCGAATACGCTTTCAACAGTGTCAGTGCATCCCTTGAATGAAATGCTGTACCCTCCGAAAGGTTTTTTCTTAGGTTTTCCGAATAACATCGATAATCCTCCTTTGCCGTTTTGTTTGAATTACTAGAATTTCTTCTTATATATAAACCCTATCTCATTTTTGCCTTATTTTTGCCAAAACTTAAGCGTTTTAAAGGCGAAAGACATTGTTTTGATGATGAAAAAGCACATGGTGAAAAAGAAGAAGTTTGAGTTTTCTGAAGATAAAAAAGCCGAGATTATTTCAAATAATGCCTGCCCCCTTTGCAAACTAGACTTC
This sequence comes from archaeon, assembly GCA_038046585.1. Taxonomy (GTDB): domain Archaea; phylum Iainarchaeota; class Iainarchaeia; order Iainarchaeales; family JAAZKV01; genus JAAZKV01. The sequence continues at coordinate 2,665 of JBBSVX010000014.1, read as the reverse complement.
CTCGATCCTGCGTTTTTTGCCTTGATTGGTCTTGCAATAATATTTGCTTCAATAGTTGTTTCTATGTTTCTTTATTCAAATGATCTTCAAGCATACTACGATTTTTCGGGGCAATATTTGAGCGAACTTGGAGTTGGAAATGTTGCACTTTTATTTAATTTAGGCCTTATAGCGGGATCGTTTTGCATCATACCATTTTTCTTTTTCCTGCATAAGTCCGGAGCCTCTTTTCTTCGCCAACTTGCATCCTACTTGGGAATGGCTGCATTTATTTTCCTCATAGGAGTGGGATTATTTCCTCTTAACTCTATTGATATGCATAGATTCACCGCAATGATGTTCATCTTTTGCGCATCAATCACTTCGGGAATCATCAGCACAGAGACTTTGTTTCATCCAAAAAAAGCCCCTCTTTCTTTTATCATAATGTTTTCTCTTTTGGGTTTTACTTCCTGCATTGTAGGCATTATACTGCTAGTAGCGATGAATGTTCCCTTGATGCAAAAGCTCGCAATTGCATTATTCATGTCTTGGCTGGGAGCTTTTTTGCTTCATGAAAAGATTAATAAATAGCCCCAGCGTAGTTTTATGTATGAAGCCATATAAGCCAGTAAAAAGGCCATTAGCCGGCGTGGTAGAACACCCAAAGCCAAACGATCCAAAAGGACCTTCAAGATTAAAAAGATGGGGCGCTGCACTAAAGATAGGCGCTGCAACTGGCTTGCTTGGCGCATCGCTTTGGATGGCTGGAAAAGTCCTTCCTCATGAAAAACATTCTTCTCCTTCAAGAAAAGCAAATACCGAAATGCTTTCCAGATCTGGGGCTAACACAAGTGCGGCGGCAAAAGCACGAACAAATATTGTTAGTCGAAATGTCGCTGTCAGCGAATCCCAAATAGCAAGTTTTTACAAAGTATATAAAATGAGTCCGACAAACAAGGTGCACTCAAAAACAATGGGCTTTATTCAGGAAATATCGCGCTCGATTGGAGTAAGCCCGAAAGATGTGATGATTACAATTGAAAGAAATATCCACGATTCAAGCCAGCTTTGGGCGATAGACAACGCCATGAGAAGCGCTTCGGCTCAAGGAAAAACAAATGAGGTTAAGAGGATGTCAAATGTTCGGCAGATAGTTGAATCCGTTTTAACCTGCAAGGACAAGGAAATAAAAGCTCAATTAGAAAGCATGACCCGGGTAAGAGGAACACTTGACAAAGTAAGATCTCTTAAGGACTAGTTCTTCGCGATAAGTTCTATTTGTGCACGTGCCTTGATTCTATTCCGACAAATCGCTGATTCTTTTGCAAGAACTTTATTTCTTTTACTCCAAATTTTCCTGATTCAACTTCTTCTATTACTCCAGGTATATCTGGGAAAAGGTCTTCCTGTCTAAGGATCTCATCCTTTGTAGCCCACTCGTAAGTTCCTTCCCTGTTTTCTTTTACAAGTTCCCCTTTAGGGTCGTCAAAAAGTATTACAAATTGGAGCATGTGGTGGAATAATTCGCCGTCATTAATTACGTGTCCATTTTGGATACACACAATCTTCCCAATTCCTTTTCCATTCAAGCCCGTCTCTTCCATTAGCTCTCTTTCAGCAGATTCAAGTATTTCTTCTCCTCGCTTCATCTTAGCTCCAGGAAATCCGCAGTGTCCGTAGTAGGGTTCCTTAAATCTTTTATAAAGAACATAATCGTGGGTGTTTGCTTTCTTCGCCTTTCTTCTAATGACAAGTAAAAGTGTGACAGCGGGTCTCTTCTCTTCTTTTCCAGTTTCGCCGCTTACTGTTGTGGAAGCGCTTTTTCCTTTTACTGTAAGTGAATATTTCCCATTTTTCTTTTCTATGAGGCCATCCGTCTCTAGCTTTTTCAAATAATAATTGAATTTGTTGCTTTCAATGCTCTTGTCCCACAGATCCGAGAAAGTGCTTGCAGGAAAATGCATCAAAGTCTTGAATATCTTGTTGATTTCGGTGAGCTGGGTCTTTTCGTCATTTATATTCGCCGCAGAAGTCTTTGATTCATTCACCTTGTGCGTTTTAATCTCTTCTTTTGCGCCACTGTCATTGCTTTTTGTTGTCTTCTTCATGCAATCAACTTAGAGTACATATGGGCAAATAGCCTTTAAATCGCCTATCTCAAATAATTTTGAGCCTGATTTGCCCCGCATATCTTGACAAAAAAATTTGGGGGCGCGAAAATGATTTTTCATTTTCAGCAGCCCTTTATACGGCTCTTAGTTTACGTCATCCACATTTCTAAATAGAGTCACGCCTTGCGAATCTATTGGGACGTAGAATACGTGCTGATTGTCGTTGATTTTGCTTATCCATAGATACTGGAGGTATTCTTTTGTCAGAGTCTTGTTGATTATTTCTTGACTTTTCTTTATTCCTTCAGCCTCAATAACTTTTCTCTCGGCTTCCTGTCTTTCTTTAGTGAGCACGAACTCCATCTGTTGGGATTGCTGTTCTGCCTGCAATTTGGTTTCAATTGCCGTTCTTACCTGGTCGGGCAAGGTGAGGTTTCTAAGAAGAACATTCTCGACAATAAGTCCTCTTTGCATCAATATAGGGGTTATCTGGTTAGTTATCTCTTCAGCAAGGAACGATCTCTTTGAAGAGTAAAGATCCTTTGTTTCATATTTCGCGATTTCTTCTCTTA